>VGXK01000017.1 GCA_016873355.1 Phycisphaerae bacterium
GATCGACGATGAACTCGGGACCGCCCGGAGCCTCGGCTCGCGTCGCGGCCACGAGCTTCTGCGCTCCCTGCACGAGCGTGTTCGCTTCGACCTTCTTCGGCCGATACGGGCGCACCACGCGGTCGGCGCGATCGGGCCGGTCGAGCTCGCGCGAGATGGTCTCCGCCATCGCCAGCTGCGCAGCGTCGCCGGTCACGAAGAGCGAGTTCGCCGCGCCGACCACCTCGATCGTGGCGGGAACGGTCGGCCGCGCCGGATTCTCCGGCGTCACGCGCTCGAGCGCCGTGCGCAGCGGTTCGACGAGCGATTCCGCGGTGCGCTGGCGCACCACGATGAGTCGATTCGTGCGCTCGGGGCCTCGAAGCTCCCTCGCCTGCACGAGCGCGCGCTCGAACGCCTCGACCGATTCGATGCGACCGGCCAGGACGATCGAACCGCTCTCGGCGTCGACCTGCACGCGCGGCGCGGCGAGCCCCGGGCGCCCCGCCCGCGATCCCGTCGCCGGAATCGGCGCGCCTTCGCCGAGCTCGAAGAGATCCTGGGCGCGCTTGGCAAGCGCCGACGGATCGACGCCGCTCACCGGGATCACGCGCAGGCGCTGATCGCGCCGCGTCGGCTGATCGAGCAGCTCGACCGCCGCCGCCACGTCGCCGAGCGACTCGTCGTCGCCGAAGACGAGCAGCGATCGCTCGTCGGGACCCGGCGCGAGCTTCACGCGCGAGAGCTGCAGCTCCGGAAGCGTCGAGCGCAGCGCCGCCGTGATCGACGCCACCGTCGAGTTCGCCAGCGGAATGGCCCGCAGCGATCGGCGCTCCGACTCGTCGTCGGATCCGTCGAGCTCCGCGATGAACGCGGCGACCTCGGCGATGGCGCCCGTCTCGCCGGTGAGCGAGATCGACTGGCGCTCCGCGATCGGGATGACCGTCGGTCGTCGTTCCTGCGGCATCGACGCCACGAACGCGTCCACGCGCTGGCGCGCGTCCTGCACGGTGAGGCGCCGGAGCGGCACGAGGCGCATCGAACGAATCTCGCCCGCCGAGGGCACGTCGAGCAGCAGGATCGTCTGCCGCAACTGATCGAGTTTTGCCTGATTTCCCCGGCCGATGATGGCATTCGTGCGGGCGTCCGCCGCGATCGAGAGGCCCGCGATCTTGTCCTCGGAGACCTTCACCTTCTTGCCGTCGGGCTGGATCACGAACTCGACCTGGCGCTCGCCGATGAGCGCGGTGAGGCTCTTGAGAAGCGACTCCGCCTTCGCGTGGCGCACCGCGAAGTACTCGACGACGTTCTCGACGTCGGTCTTGTCGATCTCGGCGATCAGGCGCATGAGTCGGCGCACGTTCGCCGCGGTCTCCACGATCACGACCGAGTTGCTCTGCTCAAGATCCGACACGCTTCCGTACGGCGCGACGAGGTTCTTGATCGCCTCGGCCACCGGTCCGCTCTTGGCGTTCCCCAGCGGAAGCAGCAGCGTGACGATCTGATCGTCGGTCACCTCCGCGGGAAGCGAGCCGACGAACGTCGGCACGTTCTCCCGCTTCATGTCGTCGAGCTTCTGAAGGTAGAGCGAGTCGCCCTCGCGGCGCAGCATGGCGCCCTGCGTCTGCAGCAGCGTGTTGAGGATGCGCAGCGCCTCGTCGATCGAGTACTCGCGATCCGAGAGATAGTCGACGGTGCCCTGAGGCGCGGGCGTCTCGCGCACGATCGGAAGCTTCGTGGTGCGGCTGAACCAGTCGAGCGCCTGATCCCAGTTCTGATCCTTGAACGCGAAGCGGACCTTGGGCGGCTCGGCGGGCGCTGGAGCCGGCGCGACCGCCGGCGCGGGAACGGGCGCTGGAGCCGGTGCGACCGCCGGCGCAGCAGCCGGCGCGGTCGACGCAGGCGCCCCGGCAGGCGTCGCATCCGGCGGCGGATTCGTTGCGGGCGCCGCGGAAGGCGGCGCCGGCGGCGTTTCGCTCGGCGCCGCTGCGGGAGGCGGGTTCGGTGCGTCCGTCGCATGCTCCCGGGCGTCCTGCCCGAACACCGCCGCGGTCACGAGCGCCGCCGCGAGGGGAGCGATCCGATCGAGATGCGTTCGCATCATCATCTCGTCTCCAATGTGGGGCGCCCACGACGCTGGACCAGGCGGACGCCGGGATGTCGCGGTCCGGCGGCGAGTCTAACAGTCGGCACGGATCGGCAAGGTCGGCGAGCACGCGACGCGACTGCGTCCAACCTCGTTCTCGCGCGTGCGAAGGGCGTTCGTGCGAAGCTCGCGTGCGGCGTCGACCCCGATCCGCGCCCGCGCGAGCGTGGCACGAGCACTCAGCGCGTCACGCTCTCGCGCTGATCCATCGTCGCGCCGAGTTCGACTCGGAAGTGCGCCTCGGCGAGACGGAAGAGCGCGGCGCCGCCGTCGAAGCCGACGAACTCGGCGTCGGAAAGTCTGCCTCCCGGCGCGAGCGTCATCGTGGCGTTCGTCGCGGTGTTCCGGAAGCACGCCTCGGATCCGAGCGGACCGTCGAGCCGGCCGGTGAGCTTCCATTGATTCCACGGGAAGGTCGGCGGCGGAGGCGGCGACTTCTGCGCCACCGCGGGAGGCGGCGCCGGCGTCGGCGGCGGCACGCGGAAGGGATTGCGCTGCGCGAACGGGACGAACTTCGAGAACGCCGCGAGGGCCTCGCCGCTCGCCTGCGCCACCGGCTGCCCGGAGACGCCCTCGATGAAGAGCGTGGTCATGCGGACGAGCACGCGCACGCGCTCGCCGCCCTGCACCGGATCGAGTCGCACCTGGTCGACCCGCTTGATCCACGGCTCCACCTCGATTCGATGAACGAGCCGCATCGCCTGGTCGAGCGTGCCCTCGCCGGAGATCGAGCCGCGCACTTCCACGAAGTCGGGCTGATCGCGAAGCGACCGCTCCTTCGCCGTGAACTCGCTCCGCGCCGGCGTGCCGATCCGCTCCTTGTCCGATTCCGTCGACACCGCGAGATCGGCGAGTCGCAGTTCCTCGCCGATTCGATTGAGCCGGCCTCGCAATCCGCCGTCGACGCTCTCGGCGCTCGGACCGAGCGTGCGATCCGCGACGCTCTTCAACTTCGCGTCGAGCACCGGTCGCTGCTGCCGCTCCTCGCGCACGCGCTCGAGGAAGCTCGTGTAGACCTCGATCGCGGCGAGCTCCTGCGCTCGCGCGCCGGTGAGTCGACCGGACCCGCCGAGCCATCCGAGCAATCCGGCGCCGAGCGATGCGGCGGCGACGCCGGCCATGAGCATCGTCGACTTCATGCGCCCGCTCCCGCGCCGGCGGGCGCCGCAGTGCCCGAGCTCGTTCCGGCGCCCGAGCCCGTGGCCGCGCCCGGCGCCGCGCCCCCGGGCCTCAGGATGAAGGTGAACGGCATGGGCAGACGCCGCCCTCCGACCCGGTCCGTCCCGGGGGATTCCAGGGAAAAACGCTGGTCCTTGAGGAACGCCTCGCGCAGGCCGTCGACGGCCGTGCGCTCCCGGGCTTCGCCTTCCACCGTCACGCGCGTGGGCCGTCGAACGGCGATCCGCGTCGCCTTGTCCTGCTCCTTCACGAGTCTCACCGTTCCCGCATCGAGCGTGCCGTTGAAGAGGTCGAAGACGACGCGCGTCTGATCCGGCGCGAACGCGCCGACATCGACGAGCAGGTCGAGCCAGTGCGGCGCCGCCTCCTCCCACGCCGCCAGGTGCGCGGCGCGGAAGTACTCGCGCTTGAAGCGCTGCGACTCGGCCTTCGCGCCCTCCGCCTTCTCCCCCAGGTCGACGGCGCGCGCCTTCAGCGCTCCGAGGTCCTTCGCGCCGATCGTCCACCCGGCGAGCAGCGAGATTCCGATGGCGCCGACCGCCGCGTACGCGCGCATGCGCCGTCGAGCCGCCAGGTCCGGCGCTCGCCGCGGCGCCGCCACGTCGAAGCGCGGGCGGCGGAGCGACTGCTCGAGCAGCATGCCCGCGAGCGGCCAGCACGAGTCGATCGCCTCCGTGCGACCGTGCACGCGCGGATGCGACGCGAGCTCGACGATCGGACCCACGGCATCCTCGACGCCGCCGGCGATGCGCCGCACCACTTCGCGCTCGCCGAAGACGATCGACTTCGCCACCGTCACCTCGGGCTGCGACAGGCGCCACGCGGCCCAGCTTCGCCGCACTTCGGTCACCGCCGACTCCGCCGCCGCGCCCGCGTCTCGCTGGTACTTGAGTTCCGCGCCGCGGCTGTGGCGCACCTGGCCGCCGGAGACGAAGCAGAGCTCGAGTCCTTCGCCGGTCCAGTCGATCGCCAGGCGCAGCGAATCGTCGGGCGCGCCGTCGTCGAGCGTCTCGAGCAGCGCGGCGGTGCCGAAGGTGCGCAGCGAGATCCGAGCCACGCGCACGCGCGCCTGCTCCGCCATGCGCCGGATGAAGTCGATCTCGCGGCGCGGCACGGCGAGCGCGTGCACCACCGTTCCGCCGTCCTCGATGCCGGCTGGTACGAAGTCGATCTCGACGCCTTCGGCCGCGGCACCGAGTTCCCGCAGCATGGCGAGCCGCGTCATGTCGGCGAAGTCCTCCGCGTGCGTCGTCGCCAGCACGAGCCGCTTGTGGCTGGCGGCCTCGCGATTCACGGCGAAGGTGGCGCGGTTCGTCTCGATTCCCGCCGCGGCGAGCGCGTCGCGCATCCACGCTCCGACCGCGACCGGATCGCTCGTGTCGAGCGTGTCCGGCGCCTCGACCGAGATCGCGCGAAGCACGTCGATCGAGCCGCGCCGAACCCTCGCCTCGACGGCGCGGAGCAGCCTCTGACCCATGTCGATCGCCAGGCGCGTGTCGCTGCGATGGAGCGGGTTCATGACGACGAGTCGTTTCCGGCTGCGGAACGCGAAGCCGGCAAGGGGGGCGAGGCGCGATCGGCGGCGCCGGCGGACGGTCGACCGCTCCGCGGACGATAGCGGCCGACCGGCGGCGGCGAGCCCGGACGCCGGCTCGCGGACGGTTCGGCGGCGCCCGGTTCGCTCGCGCCGGCGGCGGCATCGCCGTCGCGTGCGCCGTTCGACGCGCCGTCCGAGCGATCGCTCGCGTCGGGCCTCGCCGACGAGCCCGCCCTCTCGCGCTTCGCCGGGCGCCGTGACGCGTCGGGCCTCGATCGGCGCGAGGGCGCCTCGGACTCGTCCGCCTCGCTCGCCGCGCGCGGCTCCGAGTCGTCGGCACGGGCGCCGTCCTCGTCGAGCGCCGTCGACGCGCCGCCCTCGGCGTCCGCGAGCGGATCCGCGTCGCCCGTCACGATCTCCGTCGACGCGGCGATCGAGTCCGTCTCGTCGTCCTCCGACGAGCGCGTCGTGCGCTCCGCCATCAGCCTCTCGAGCGTCGGCGCCAGCGAGAGATCCCTGAGCGACGCGATGCGAGGCCGCTCGTCCGTGAGATCGACGACGCACTCCCAGATCGACAGGCCGCTCATCGCCCCGTCGACGTCGTGCTCGTCCGTGAAACCGGCCACGAAGCGCACGCGCCAGAAGAAGCTTCGCGTGGTGATCGCCGGGAAGAGCGCCGCGAACTGCTCCGGCTCCACGATGTCGCGCAGCACCGGCCAGACCGGGGTCGAGCGCTCGTTCGGATCGAGCGAATCCCTCGCCCGCACGATCCGTGCCGCCTGTTCGGCGCTGATCGACGGCAGCGTGGCGATCACCGCCTCCTCGGCGCGGTTGATGTCGATGCGCCCCCAGCGCCACGCCCCCGGTTCGGCCGTCACTTCGTCGAGCAGCTCGGGCCAATGCTCCGGACGCACGCCGATCGACGCGATCGCGTCCACGAGCGCCTGATCGGATTCGATCGGCGACCCCTTCTTCGACAGGGCCTCGAGCCGTCGCAGGCGCGTCTCGTCGAGATGCGCCGAGAGGCGATCGCGGAGCAGCTCCGCCCACGCCTCGTCGAGCTCGATTCGACGCTCGCCGCGCCGCGTGAGCGCCGGCTCGACCACGAACACGGAGGCGACGTCCGCCAGCGCCGCGCCGCGCGCGGAAAGCGATTGCGGCTCCATCGCGTGCGACGGCGGCGCTTCGCTCGATGGATCGCCCCCGCGCGACTCGGCGCCGCCAGGACGATCCCCCGCGCGCTCGAGCCGGCTTCCCGCGCCTTCGAGTCGTCGACCCGCGCCGTCGAGCGCGGAGCCCGCGTTCGAAAGCGCGCGACCGGCTTCGCCGCCTCGAAGACCCTTCACGATCGCCATCGTCTCGTGATCGAAGGCGTGCTCGCCGCGCAGGATCGACGGCGACGCGCCGGGTCGATCGACGACTTCTTCGAGCGCACCGAGCGCGCCGCCCGCGCCGCTGCGCGCCGCGACGACCATGCCCGCCACCTTCTCGTCGAGCCCGGCGGCGACGAGCGCCCCGGCGGACGCGCCGTTCGCGTCGAGCAGCGCCGCTTCCGCCACGATCGTGCGGCCGTCCGCGGCCGCGGGCAGCAGCCGCAGGATCGCCGTCGACGCGCCGTCCTCGTGCAGGATCAACTGCGGGTCGAGCGACGGCGTTCCCCCGGAAAGCACGAGCGGCCGCTGCGATCCGAGCTCGGCCGCGACGGCCTGCGCCGCGCTCCACGCCGCGGCCCGGCGCCGAATGCCGTCGGTGGTGGCCACGCGTCCGGCGTGCTCGCTCCGCGCCGCCCAGATCACGGCGCTCGTCAGCAGCATCGCCGTGCCGATCGCGACGAGCATGGCCAGCAGCACGAACGCCCGTCGCGAAGCGCTCATCGCGACGCTCCCGTCGAGATCGGAATGAGCGTGGCCGGCGCCGAGTCGGGCACGACGATCACGCGACGGCGCTCGGGCGCAGGCGCCTGGGTGAGCTCGCGATCGGCCGCGATGCCGGCCCCGGATCGATCGCCGGCGCCGTCCACCGGCGGACCGTCCGGATTCGCTTCGTCGTCGAAGGAGAGCGGCGGTTCCGTGCGGAACGCCGCAAGGGCCCCGCCCCGGTCGAGTTCGTCGGTGCTCTCGTCGACCGGCGTCGGCTCCGGCAGCCACGAGGGGCGTGCGTCGTCCGGCCATGGCACGGTCCAGAGCGACACCTCGATCGCCGCCGGCAGCCGGCGCCGCGCCGCGCCGTCGAACTCGTCGATCCACTCGAAGCCGTCGTGGTAGCGGAAGCGCAGCGCGAAGATCTCGGCCGGCAGCGACTCCTCCGCGGCGTCGCCGCGCCGAATGCGCAGCGAGCCTTCTTCCTCCTCGAATCCGAACGACGCGGCGACGAAGGCGGGAAAGGGCGACGCCCCGCTTCGCGCGAGCCGCGACGGATCGCTCGACGCCGACCAGATGGTGCAGCGAACGGCGTCGCCCTCCACGCCGCCCGCGTCGAGCACGCTCGAGGCGGCCGCCTGGTCGAGCGCGTCGAGGAAGAGATCCATCGAGCGCTCGCGCCGCGTGAGCCGCTCGATGCGATCCCGCGCGCGGAGCAGGTCCTGCACGAAGACGAACGCCGTCGCGAGAAGCGCCATCGCGATCCCGAGCGAGATCAGGACTTCGACGAGCGTGACGGCTCGCTCGGACGATCGTGCGCGGCGGCCTCCCTCTCGCGCGGAACGCATCACGGCGGAGACTCCGCGTCGCGCTGGCTTCCGGGCAGCGCCACGAGCTGCCGCAGCACGAAGACGGGCTGCTCTCGACTTGCGTGCAGCACGCGAAGCTCGACGATCGTGAGACCCTCGAAGGCGCTTCGAGAGAGCACCGCGTCGACCTCGAACTCCTGTCCGTCGCGCGGCGCGGCACCGTTCGATCCGGCGCTCGCCGCGGCTCTCGCGCCGCCGCCGCCGCCGTCACGACCGCCCCGCGCCGTCGCGCCGCTCGAGCCGCCGGCGCTCCCCGCTCGCAGATCTTCCGCCGCCACGAGTCCCGCCTCGAGCTCGCTCATCCGCGTTCGCGCCAGATCCGCCGCTCGCGACACGAGTCGATCGCGGTCGATCGACGCGTCGACGTCGCCGAAGGCGCTCAGCAGGATCGACGCCGCCAGCACGAGAACCGCAAGCGCCACGAGCAACTCGAGCAGCATGGCGCCGCGGCGATTCATGAGGTCGGACTCCCCGTGGCGCCGCTCGTCGTCGGGGCGGATTCGGCCGGCTTCTCCTCGACCGCATCCTCCTCCGGCTCCTCCTCGCTCACCACCCGCTCCGTCACCGACGCGCGACCGAGCGTCGCGCCGATCGAGACGATCGACTCCACGCCGTCGGCGCTTCGAATCGTCGCCGTGCCCGAGATCGGCGCCGATCCGTCGGGAAGGAAGAGCGCCAGAAGTCCGTCGCCGGCGGCGCTCGCCAGCGTGATCGGCGGATCGATCGCGGCGTCGATCATCGTGATCGGGGCAGCGTCGCCGCCGTCCACCGGCCGCTCCATCGCGCGGAGGCGACTGCCGTCCCGAGCGACGATCACTTCGACCATCACGCCTTCGCGCTGCGCATGCGAGCGAGCCTCGTCGATCGACGCGACGACCGCGGCAACCGCGGCGCGGTAGGTGTTGCGTTCGATCGATCGCAGCGTGATCGGCAGCGCGAGCGCCAGCATGGCCGCCAGCAGCCCCAGCACGACGAGCACTTCGATGAGGGTGACGGCCCGGCGCCCTCCTGCGCCCGGCCGACCGCGCGCGGTCATGGACCGGTCGAGCCGCCGCCGGATCCGCCGCCGACTCCGGTTCCGGGAGACTTGAAGTCGCTGAAGGCGTCGCCGCCGGCGTCGTCGCGCGGTTTCGACGCCGCAAGCGAGATGTCGTCCTCGCTGCCTTCCTGCTTGTCGGGTCCGATCGAGATGATGTCGAACTCGACGCCCTCCGTTTCGGCGGGGTTCTTGTAGATCCACGCGCTGCCCCAGGTGTCGAGCGGCTTCGCGTCGGTGAGGTACGGACCGCCCCATCGCGACTTGTCCGAGTCCTCGAGACCCTCGGAAGTCCACAGGACCCTGAGACCCTCCTCCGAGGTGGGGTAGCGCTTCATGTCGACCTTGAAGGCATCGAGCGCACGCTGGAACGCCTGGAGCTGCACCAGGGTCAGCCGCTTGTCCGCCTTCTCCTGCGAACCCATGACGTTCACCACGACGAGCGCGCCGATGGCGAGCAGGATGGCGATCACGATGAGCAGCTCGAGAATGGTGAACGCGCGGCGACGATCGGGATGAACGGTTCGTGGCATGAGGCTCCTCGGATCTGCCATGAGCATAGAGCGGTTCCTCCTCATTCGTAGCGATCTGGCGGGCTGCGACTTCGTGTGGCATCGTCGGGCTCCATCGGCGGATCCTCAAGATCCGCCTGCTTCGCCCTCCTTGCCACACTCGTCTCGCCAACGCCAGCTCGCTACGCCTGAGTCGTCACCGCTCGAGTGGCGGCCGGGGGGGGCCGATCCACCGGCGCTCAGCGCATCGACGAGAGGCTCATGAGCGGCAGCACGAGCGCCAGGAAGATGTAGACCACGCCCGCCGCCAGCACGAGCAGGAGCAGCGGCTCCATGAGCCGCACCATGAGCGTGAGCGAACGATCGATCTGCCCTTCGAGCGTCGACGAGATCGACACGAGCACTTCGGGAAGGTTGTTCGCGCTCTCGCCGACCGTGATCATCTCGACGACGTCCTCGTCGAAGTAGCCGCTCTCGAAGAGCGGCTTCGCGAGCGACTCGCCGCCCCGCACGGCGTCGGTGGCGCGATCGATCGCCTCGGCGAGCAGCGGATCGCCCGCGGCGTCGCGCGAGATCTGCATGGCCTGGATCATCGGGATCCCGTTGTCGAGCATGGTGCCGAGCACGCGCGAGACGCGCGCCACCGCCAGCGACCGCAGCAGCGACCCGAGCTTGGGAATGCGAAGCCGCCACGCAGCCGCGGCGCGCCGCACGCGCGGACGCCGCCACGACACCGCCGCGACGATCACGAGCGCCGCGATCGCGGGAATCACGATCGGCCACCAGACCACGAAGAGATCGGAGACGGCGAAGAGAAGCCGCGTGGCGATCGGCACCTCCATCTTCGCGAAGTGCGGCCGGAACTTCGGCACGAAGAAGACGAGCGACACCACGATCACGAGAATGCCGCCGACGAGCAGGATGGCCGGGTAGATCAGCCCGCCGATCACGCGCGCGTTGAGGTCGGCGCGATGAAGCAGGAATGCACCGAGCCGCGCGAGCACCTGCTCGAGGAACGCGCCCTTCTCGCCCGCGCGCACGAGCGCCACCTGCACCGCGGGGAAGATCCGCTCGTGGCGCGCCATCGCGTCGGCGAGGCGCGCGCCGTCGGCGACATCGTCCGCCACCTGCGACCAGATCGCCGCCAGGCGCGGATGGGCGCGGCCTCGACCGAGCAGGCGCAGCGCGCGCAGGAGCGGCACCCCGGCGCGCAGCAGATCCGCAAGCTGCTGGTACGACGCCGCGAGGCGACGCGTGGAGACGCGAGCCCGAACCGAAAGCCGGGAGGTGGCCGCCTCGAGTCGCACCGGCGCAAGCCCCCGGGCGCTGAGGTCGGCGGCGGCGGCCTGCTCCGTGGCGGCTTCCACCCGCCCCGACACCCGCGCGCCGTGGGAGTCCCGTGCGATGTACGCGTAGAGGGCCATCGCTGCGGGCACCAATGTAGCCCGTGCCGAACGCACGGCCGGCATGCTGCTTTGGCAGTCCGCCATGCGGCCGCGCTCGCCGCACGCTGGCACGATCCTTGCCGAGCGACAATGAACCTTCGAAAGGAAGACCCCCACGATGCGGACCGATCGATTCACCACGATGGCCCAGGAGGCGCTGCAGGCGTCGCAGAGTCTCGCCCATCTCGCCGGACACTCCGAGATCGGCGCGCTGCACCTGCTCTCCGCGCTCGTGGCGGAGCCGTCGAGCGTGGCGAGCAGCCTCGTGAAGCGCTGCGGAATCGAACCGTCGCGGCTGCGCGACGTCGCCGACGCCGAGATGAAGCGACTGCCTCGCGTGGAGGGCGCGGCCGCCGGATTCGGGCGCGAGATGGCTCAGATCGTGACGGCGGCCGAACGCGAGGCGCAGCGCATGAGGGACGAGTACGTGAGCACGGAACATCTGCTGCTTGCGCTCGCCGAAACGAAGACGACCGCGAAGGACGCGCTCGCCGCGCTCGGCCTCGACGCGAAGCGCCTCACGTCGGCGATCGATTCGCTTCGCGCCGCGAGCGGCGTCAAGAACGTGAACGACGCGAACGCGGAGGGCGCCTTCGAAGCGCTGAAGAAGTACGCGGTGGACGTGACGGAGCGGGCGGCGGCCGGCAAGATCGATCCCGTGATCGGCCGCGACGAGGAGATTCGCCGCTGCATGCAGGTGCTCTCGCGCCGCACGAAGAACAATCCCGTGCTGATCGGCGAGCCCGGCGTGGGCAAGACCGCGATCGCCGAGGGACTGGCGCTCCGAATCGTCAACGGCGACTGCCCGGAGAGCATGCGCTCGGCGCGGCTCGTGGCCCTCGACATCGGCCAGCTCATCGCCGGCAGCAAGTTTCGCGGCGAATTCGAAGAGCGCCTGAAGGCGATCCTTCGGGAGGTGGCCGCCGCCGAAGGCTCGATCATCCTCTTCATCGACGAGCTGCACACGATCGTCACCGCCGGCCAGACGGAGGGTTCCCCGAGCGCCGGCAACCTGCTCAAGCCGGCGCTGGCTCGCGGCGAGTTGCGCTGCATCGGCGCCACCACGCTCGACGAGTACCGCAATCACATCGAGAAGGACCCTGCGTTCGAACGCCGCTTCCAGCCGATCTTCGTGGGCGAACCGAGCGTGCAGGACACCATCGCAATCCTCCGCGGATTGAAGAGCCGCTACGAGGCGCACCACGGCGTCCGCATCCAGGACGGCGCGATCGTGGCGGCGGCCACGCTCTCGAATCGCTACATCGCCGACCGATTCCTCCCGGACAAGGCGATCGATCTGCTCGACGAGGCGGCAAGCCGACTGCGCATCGAGAACGACTCGATGCCGGCGGAGCTCGACTCGGTGCGACGCGCCATCTTGCAGCTCGAGATCGAGCGCGAGGCGCTCAAGCTCGAGAGCGATCCAGAAAGCAGGACGCGGCTCGAGGCGCTCGAAGGCGAACTCGCGCGCCTCCAGGAGCAGAATCGCGCCCTGACCGCTCAGTGGGAGGAGGAGAAGCGGGATCTCGACGCGGTGAAGTCGGTGCGAGCCGAGATCGAGCGCCGGCACGTGGAGCTGGAGCAGGCGCAGCGCCGCGGCGACCTCGAGCGCGCGGCGCGCATTCAGTACGGCGAGCTGCGCGACCTGGAGCAGCAGCTCGGCCGCGCGGAGGAGGCGCTCCACCGGCGGCTCGCCACCGGCACGACCATGGTCCATGAGGAAGTCGACTCGGAGCAGATCGCCGAAGTCGTCGGCCGCTGGACCGGAATCCCGGTGTCACGGCTGCTCGAGGGCGAGCGCGAGAAGCTGCTGCGAATGGAGCAGGAACTCCATCGGCGCGTGGTCGGCCAGCCCGAGGCGGTGCGGGCCGTCAGCGAAGCGGTGCGCCGCAATCGCGCCGGACTCGGGGAGTCCCACCGGCCGATCGGAAGCTTTCTCTTCCTCGGGCCGACGGGCGTCGGCAAGACCGAACTCTGCAAGGCGCTGGCCGAGTTCCTCTTCGACACCCAGGAGGCCATGGTCCGCATCGACATGAGCGAGTTCATGGAGCAGCATGCCGTGGCCCGACTCATCGGCGCTCCCCCCGGCTACGTGGGCTTCGAAGAAGGCGGACGGCTCACGGAAGCGGTGCGGCGCCGACCCTACTGCGTGGTGCTCTTCGACGAGATGGAGAAGGCACACCCGGATGTCTCGAACATCCTTCTCCAGGTGCTCGACGACGGCCGGCTCACGGACGGGCACGGCCGCACCGTGGACTTCTCGAACACGATCATCGTGATGACGAGCAACATCGGCTCCCAGGCGATTCTCGAACTCTCGGAGCGGGGCGAGCCGGACGAGGCCATCGAGGCCCAGGTTCGGACCATGCTCAAGAAGGCTCTGCGACCCGAGCTCTTGAACCGCATCGACGAGATCGTCACCTTCCACCAGCTGACGAAGAAGGATCTCGAGTCGATCGTGGACATCCAGCTTCGGGGACTTCGCAGCAGGCTGGCGGATCGGAAGCTGTCGATCGAGCTCACTCAGGCGGCAGCCAGGGAAGTGGCAAGCGAAGGCTACGACCCGCAATTCGGCGCCAGGCCGCTCAAGAGGGTGATCCAGCAGCGGATCGAAAACGCACTGGCGGCGAAGATCCTGGAGGGTGCCATCCAGCCCGGAGACGCCATCGAAGTCGACTATCAAGGAAAGAGCTTCGTCTTCCGCACGCCGAGCCAGCCGCCCTCCGGATCCAGGAAGAAGGAGCCGAGCGCGTGAGCGTCACCGATTCCTCTGCGCGACCCTCCCCAAGCGAATCCTTCGAGCGGTGACGACTCAGGCGTAGCGAGCTGGCGTTGGCGAGACGAGTGTGGCAAGGAGGGCGAAGCAGGCGGATCTTGAGGATCCGCCGATGGAGCCCG
>VGXK01000018.1 GCA_016873355.1 Phycisphaerae bacterium
TGACCACCGGGCAGCGCCCGGGGAGCTTGCCGCGCAGCACGCTCACGTCGAGATCGCCGTAGAGCGTCATGCCGAGCGTGCGCGGAATCGGCGTCGCCGTCATCACCAGCACGTGCGGCGCGAAGCCTTCGCTCTTGGCGCGCACGGCCGCGCGCTGATGCACGCCGAACCGATGCTGCTCGTCGATCACCGCCAGCGCCAGGCTCTTGAAGCGCACGCTCTGCTCCAGCAGCGCGTGCGTGCCGACGACGAGATGCACGCGTCCATCGGCGAGTCCCGCGAGCACGTCCGCCCGCGCCGCCGCGCCGCGACTCGCCGAGAGCAGCTCCACTTCCACCCGACTCATCGCGAGCATCGATCGCAGTCCGCGGAAATGCTGCTCCGCCAGGATCTCCGTGGGCGCCACGAGCGCCGCCTGATGGCCGTGCGCCACCGCGAGCAGCATGGCGTAGAGGGCGACGAGCGTCTTGCCGCTGCCGACGTCTCCCTGGAGCAGTCGATTCATCGGCGCGTCCTTGGCGCAGTCGGCGGCGATCTCGCGCACCACGAGTTCCTGATCCTCCGTGAGCGCGTACGGAAGCCGCGCACGGATGCGCTCGTCGATCTCGCGCCGCAGCGGAAGCTCGTGCGCGCGACCGGCGCGCCGGAGCTGGGAGCGCTTCATCATCACCCCGAGTTGCAGGAGCAGCAGTTCGTCGAACGCGAGCCGCCGGCGCGCGGCCGAGACCTCGCCCTCGTCGGCGGGCCGATGAATCGCGCGCCACGCCCACGCCGCCCCGGGAAGCTCGCGCGAGCGCCGGTATTCCGCGGGCAGCGGCTCCTCGAGCGATGCCACGCACGGCTCGAGCACGCGACCGACCGCCGCGTCGATCCGCGAGCTCCCGATCGACTCGCTCGCCGCATAGATCGGCCGCAACCGCTCCGCGCGGGGAGGCGGTTCGACGCCGGCATCGAGCACCTCCCAGGAGGGATTGACCATCTCGAGGTACGCGCCGCGCCGCTTCGCCTTTCCCTGCGCAATGCCGCGCATTCCGGGGCGAAGCCGCCGGCCCATCCACGGCGCGTTGAACCAGACCAGGCGCATCGAGCCCGTCGAATCCTCGAGCGTGGCTTCGACCCGCGTGCGCCGACTCCGCACCACGCGGCACGCCGCGATCTCCGCGCGCACGCTGAGATCGGCCTCCGCGCCGGGCGCGTCGGGAACGAGCGCCGCGCTCTCGGCGATGGTGCGCTCGGGCTGCTCCCACTGGTAGCGCTTCGGAATGTGCGCGACGAGGTCGCCGGCGGTGACGAGCCCGAGCGTGCCGAGCGCGGCGGCGCCGCGAGCGCCGATTCCCGGGACTTCAGAGAGCGGAGTCTTGGGCGTGATCGCGCCCTCGGCCATGGCGCGTGTCGTACCATACGGCCGTGGCACGACGCCGCTTCGATCCGACGCGCGCCGCGGGGGGACTCTTCCCGGCTTCCGAAGGCGAGGCGGCGGCGCCGCCGCCGTCGGCGGGCGCCCCTCCCGAGTCGGATCTCACCGTCACCGCCGCCGCGTTGCTCGTCGACGACGCGCTCTCGCGCGGCCTGCCGCGCAACCTGCGCATCGTGGGCCAGGTGAGCAATCTCTCGCAACGCACGCACTGGTACTTCAACCTCAAGGACGAGCAGAGCGTCGTCCAGTGCGTCATGTGGGCGAGCCGCGCCGCACGGGCGGGCGAAGTCCGCGAAGGCGACGAGGTCCGCGCCGTCGGCACCTTCTCCTTCTACAAGCCGCAGGGGCGCACCTCGTTCGTCGTGGAGACGCTCGAGCCTCGCGGCATGGGCGCGCTCGAGGCGAGATTCCGCGCGCTCTGCGCCGAGCTCGAAGCGCTCGGATGGTTCGACGACGCGCGGAAGCCGCCGCTGCCGCTGCTTCCGCGCCGCATCGCGATCATCACGAGCCGCGCGGGCGCCGCGCTTCGCGATTGCCTGGCCACGGCCGCCGCGCGCTGCCCGATCGTCGGCATTCTCGTGGTCGACGTGCCGGTGCAGGGCGACGCGGCCGCGCCCGCGATCGCCCGCGCCATCCGTGCCGTCGATCGACGCGCCGCCCGACTCGGCATCGACGCCATCCTGGTCACGCGCGGCGGCGGAAGCCGCGAGGACCTGTGGGCGTTCAACGAGCGCATCGTGGCGGAGGCGGCGTTCCGCTGTCGCACGCCGCTCGTCGCCGCGATCGGCCACGAGCCCGATCTCGAGATCATCGAGCTCGTGGCGCGGCGCGCGGCCACGCCCACGCGCGGCATCGTCACGCTGCTTCCCGACCGCGCCGAACTGAAGCGGCATCTCGATCACCTTCGCGCCCGCGCGGAGCGCGCGGCGTCGCGCACGCTCGCGGAACATCGACAGCGGCTTGCGGCGCTGGCGCGACACGAGTTCCTGCGCCGACCCGGCCCCACGCTGCTTCATCCCTCCCGCGCGGCGCTTGCGGAGCTCCGCCATGCGCTCGAGTCGGCGCTTCGTTCGACGCTCGAACGACGCCGGCGCGAACTCGCCGCGCTCCTGCTTCGCGCGGAACGGCTCCGACCGGCGGCTCGAATCACCGCCGCGCGCGAGCGGCTGCGCAATCTCGCCTGGCGCAGCGATCGCGCGGTGCGCGGCGATCTCTCGCGGCGTCGCGAGGCACTCGCCGGACTGCGCCGGCACCTCGGCGGCATCGGGCCCGAACAGGTGCTCGCCCGCGGATACTCGATCACGCAGCGCGTCGACGGGAGGATCGTGCGGGCCGCGGAGGACGTTCGACCGGGCGAACGCATCGTCACGCGCCTCGCCGACGGATCGCTCGAGAGCGAAGTCCTTCCGGTCAGGTCCGACGGATCCGGGCGCACCTCCTGATAGAGTGGCCACCGATGGCTCGACCCGCACGGCAGAGCAAGCCCACGGGGGCCCGAACGGGGGCCGACTCCGGCGCCGATGCGGAGGCGGGAGAGATCTCGGGCATGCGCTACGAGCAGGCCCTCTCCGAACTCGAGTCGATCGTGCAGCGGGTGGAGGACGGCGAGCTGCCGCTCGAGGAAGGCATCAAGGCGCATCGTCGCGCTCTTCTTCTTCTTCGCCACTGCGAGGGCATTCTCGACGCCGCGCAGGCCCGCATCGAGGAGATCTCCGGGGATTCGCTCGCCGACCCGAACGATGACGACGATGACGCGGACGACGGGCGCGCCGGCTCCCGGGAGTGAAATCGAAGTCCACGGATGGACGATGCGGAACTGCTCAACCTCTGGTCGATCGGTCCCACGCTCGTCTCGACGGCGTTCGTCTTCGCATTCGGCGCCTGCGTGGGCAGCTTCCTGAACGTGGTCGTGCACAGGCTGCCGAAGGGCATGAGCCTGCTCACGCCGCCGAGCCGATGCCCGGCATGCGGCCGGCGCCTGAGCCTTCACGAGAACCTGCCCGTGTTCGGCTGGTTCCTTGCCGGCGGCCGTTGCCGGAGTTGCGGCGTGCGGATCGGACTGGAGTACCCCCTGGTCGAGCTCGGCGTGGGCGTGCTCTTCGCGATCCTCTACGTGCTCTTCTTCGAAACTCGATTCGGCCCCGGAATCGGCGGAGTCACGAATCCGTGGTGGCACCTGCACGGCGCGATCGCCACGGCGCCCGCGTTCCTGGCGGTGCTGGGCCTCTGCGCGGCGCTCGTGGCGGCGTCGCTCATCGACGCTCGCAGCTACCTCATTCCCGGCGAGATCACCCGGACGGCGGCGCTGCTCGGCGTGGGCGGGCTGCTCGTCCAGTCGCTCACCCCCGGAACCGGGCCGACCCTGCGCGGCTGGTGGGCCGTCTCGCTGCCCGAGTGGCCGGCCACGATCACCGCATTCGCGGGAATGGCGGGACTTGCGCTCTCCTGGATCCTGCTTCGGACCGGTCGCCTCACGCCGAGTTTCGCCGACTACGACCAGTACCTGGAGCCCGGCGAGACCTTCGCTCGCTACCCGCACGCGCGGCGCGAGATGATCCGGGAGCTGCTGTTCCTCGCCCCGTGCATGGCGGCGATCACGGCATCGATGCTGCTGCGGGATCGGCTGCCGCAGGGCATGCCGCCGCTTCCGATCGGGGCGCTTGGCGCCTCGGCGATGGGCTTCCTGGTGGGCGGGGGCGTCATCTGGGCCATTCGAATCCTTGGTTCGCTCTCGTTCGGGCGCGAGGCGATGGGAATGGGCGACGTGCACCTGATGGCGGCGGTGGGAGCCACGCTCGGCTGGGTCGATCCGCTCGTGGCGCTCGTTCCCGGAATCGTGCTCGCGCTCGCGTGGACCATGTCCGCGCGAGGCGTGGCGATCCTGCGGGGGCGCTCTCCCCGGGAACTTCCGCTCGGTCCGTACCTGGCGATCGGCACGCTGCTCGTGGTGCTGCTTCGCCCCGCGTTCGTCGAGCTGGGCCGATTCGTCGTTCCCGCCTGGATCGACGAAGCTCGGCCGGGCCTCTTTACAAGCGGGCCGCCGTCGGTTGCAATCACGAACCGTGCGGCGGAGCCCGCGCCCTCGGCTGGAGCCGAGTCGATCGAACGCCGTTGGCGTCAGAAAGGAGTCTGAAGATGCGACGAGTGGGAATGTTGGTGGTTCCGGTGGCATGCCTTGCGGCGCTGCTCGGCGGTTGCGACAGCGCGCAGAAGGACGAGGTCACGCTGCTCAAGCAGGAGACCGACGATCTTCGCAAGCAGCTTGCGGATCGAAATGCGGCGCTCGAGTCGCTCGAGCGCGAGCGCACCGCCGCGATGGCGCGGGCGGACGCGGCGGAGAAGCTGCACGGCGGCGCCGCCGCGGGCAGTGCGCCGCCGGCCGTGGTCGAGAGCGGCTTCGAGGGAATCTCCGGCGTCAGCGCCACGCGCGTGGGCAACGAAGTGCACGTGGCGATCGAAGGCGACGTGCTCTTCGACAGCGGCCGAACCTCGCTCAAGGAGACTTCGCGACGATCGCTCGATCGCGTGGCGGCCGTCATCCGCGAGAAGTACGGCGGCCGCGAGATCCGCGTGATCGGCTTCACCGACACGGATCCCATCAAGCGAAGCGGCTTCAAGAGCAACTACCACCTGGGATTCGATCGCGCCTTCTCGGTGCGCGAGTACCTGGTCGGCAAGGGACTCGACGGCAAGCGCATCTCGCTGTCGAGCTACGGCCCGGACATGCCGCTCGACAGCAAGGCGAAGAGCCGGCGCGTGGAAGTGGTCGTCATCGGCACCTGACCGAAGTGAGCGCGTGCTCGCGCCGTTCGGCGCAGTCGCGCGCAACGACGCGCGAGTTCGTCCACGCCGGCGAGTTCGAAGTCGATCACGGGCGCTTCGAAGCCACCGCTTCGCAGCGCCCGTTTCGTTGCGCCGATGGGCGCGGACGAGCGGACGGAGAGCGACGCGACGCGGGCGCCGCCGCGCCGCATCGCGTCGATCAGAACTTCACGTCGAGCCCTTCCTGCTTGATCTTCTCGAGCAGGAGCTGCGCCTGGCGAAGCACGCTCGAAAGGCGCTGCGCCGCGTCGTTCAGGCTGTCGTAGAGGTCGGGATTGCTCATGAGCTTGCCGACGGTTCCGTGGCCTTCGCGGGCCTGCCGCAGCAGGTCGTTCACCTTGTTGAGCGAGTCGGTGAGCTGATCGCTCGCGGTGGTCAGGCTCGCCAGCAGCTTCGGCGCGTCGCGCTCGACGCCGTCGAGAATGCGACCGATCGTCGACATCGCCTGGCGGGCGTTGAAGAGCGTCGACCGCAGATCCTCCCGGAACTGCTCGTCGGCGAGCCATTCCTCGGCCTTGGCCAGGGTGCTGCGGGCCTGATCGAAGGCCTCGCCCGCCTTTCCGATCGTGCCGCCGGCCTGATCGAGGGCGACGCCCGCCTTCTCGAAGAGCCTCTGCGCGTCCGCAAGCGCCGTGCCGAGCGACTCGAGCGCCGGCTCGAACTTCTTGAGCATGTCCGACAGCGTTTCGAACCTCGCCGCGATCGACGACGGCGCCGATCGGTCGGCCACCGCGGCGCCGCGCGCGAGGTCCGGCGGAATCACCAGGTCCATGCGCTGTCCGCCGCCGAGCAGCGACACGCCGACCGCGGGCTCGACCGCCAGGGGCACCGAGATCTCGTCGTCGATCATCGCCAGGATGCGAACCGGACGCGAGCTGTCGTCGGGCTCGAGCGAGATGCGCGAGATCGTGCCGATCACCACGCCGTTCATGGTCACCTGGCTGCCCACGCGCAGGCCCGCGCTCGTGTTCGCGTTCACCAGGAGCGGGTAGCGCGACTGCATGAGCGTGGCGAGTTCGCCGAAGAGCAGCAGCAGCACCGCGAAGCCGGTGAGCGCCACGATGCTGCTCACGCCGACGAGGAAGTCTCGGAATCTCGAACGCATGGAATTGGAATCCGATCAGAGGTGCGACGGCGCCGAGCGTCGACGCGACGCGGCCGGATCATCGCCGTTTCCCTTGATCTCCGCCAGTTCCTCCGGCAGCGCTTCGCCGGCGAGGAATCGATGGACGAGCGGATCGGTGCTCTCGCGGAAGACTTCGGTGGCGCCCTGGAGCCGCACCTTGCCGTCGTGCAGCATCACCATGCGATCCGCGAGCTTGAAGGCGCTCGTGAGGTCGTGCGTCACCACGATGCTCGTGATGCCGAGCTGCTCCTGGAGCTTGATCACGAGCTCGTTGATGACGTCGGCGCGGATCGGGTCGAGCCCGGTCGTCGGTTCGTCGTAGAGCACCACCTTCGGCTCGAGCACGATCGCCCGCGCCAGCGCGATGCGCTTGCGCTGGCCGCCGGAGAGATCGGCCGGCATCTGCCTGGCCTTTTCCGGCAGCCCGACCATGCGGAGCACGCGGTCGACGCGCTCGCGCAGCTCCGATTCGACCTTGAAGCCGTGCTCCCTCAGCGGAAACGCCACGTTCTCGAAGACCGTGAACGAGTCGAAGAGGGCGCTCTGCTGGAAGAGAAAGCCGATCTGGCGGCGGACCGGGCCGAGACCGATCTCGCTCAGCGCGTCGATGCGCTGCGAGTCGAACCAGACCTCGCCGCTCGTGGGCCGTTCGATCGCCACGAGGTGCTTGAGCAGCACGCTCTTGCCGCAGCCGGAGGGTCCGAGCACGACCGTCGTGCGCCCGCGATGAAAGTCGATCGAGACTCCCTGGAGCACCTTCAGCCGACCGAAGCTCTTGTGCAGGTCCACCACGCGCATCTGCGGCACGAAGGCATCGCGTTGCTCCATCTCCGGGGGCATCGGACTATGATCGGCGCGGAGCGGCCCCGCGTGCAAGTCGAGAGCGTCCTTCGCGGCGAAGTGTTCAGCGTCGAGCGACTTCGCTTCACCGACGACGCGGGGCGGGAAATCTCGAGGCACATCGTGCGGCACCCGGGCGCCGTCGTCGTCGTTCCCGTGCTCGACGACGGCCGGCTCGTCATGATCCGCAACCATCGCGTGGCGGTGGGCGCGTGGCTTCGCGAGTTCTGCGCGGGAAAGCTCGAGAAGGGCGAACCGCCCGCCGCCGCCGCCGGGCGCGAGCTCGTGGAGGAGACCGGCCACGACGCGGCCGAGATCCGCGAGCTGGGATCGTTCTACACCTCGCCCGGATTCGCCGACGAGCTCATGCACGCCTTCGAGGCGCGGGCGCTGCGAACCGTGCCGCGCCGTCTCGAAGCGGGGGAGCGCATCGAAGTGGAAATCGTGGCGCCGGAGGAACTCGAGGCGATGATCCGCGACGGCCGCGTGCGCGACGGCAAGACGATCGCCGCCTTCGCGCTCTGGAGGTTGTCGAGGCCGTGACGCCGCACGAACGCTGGGACGACGATCGCGCGCAGGGCGGCGGCATCGCCGGCGACTGGCGAAGCGCGCAGCCCCGCTTCGACGATCCGATGAGCTGGTCGCTGCCGATCAGCCACGTCGCCGGCGTGACGGTGCGCGTGCACGCGCTCTTTCTCGTGGCGATCGTGGCGTGGCTGCTCAAGAGCATGCTCGTCGATCCGAGCACGGGCGCGGCGACGCCCTTCGATCTGCCGCACACCGTCGTGGTGCTCATCGCGCTCTTCCTCATCGTGCTGCTGCACGAGTTCGGGCACGTCGCGGCGTGTCGGCGCGTGGGAGGCGACGCGGACGAGATCCTGCTCTGGCCGCTCGGCGGTCTCGCGAGCGTCGATCCGCCGCGACGCTGGACGGCGGAACTCGCCACGACGCTCGGCGGCCCCGCGGTGAACGCGGCGATCTGGGTGATCGGCGCGCTCGTGCTCGGATTCGGCGCCGGCTGGAAGATGTCGACGCTCGCACCGAACCCGCTCAATCCGACCGCGTTCGCGTCGATGCCCAACAGCGCGCTCGAGACCGTCTTCCTGGTGCACTGGATCAACTGGGTGCTGCTGCTCTTCAACCTGCTGCCCTTCTTTCCGCTCGACGGCGGGCGCGTGCTGCTGGCGCTGCTGTCGCGGCGGCTCGGCTTCGCCGACGCCACGCGCATCGCCTCGCGCATCGGCGTGGTCGGCGCCGCGCTCATGGCGGTGGCGGCGATCGTCGTCGAAAGCTGGACGCTCGGCGCGGTGGCGGTCTTCTGCGTGCTGACCTGCTGGGCGTCGCTGAAGCGCATCGACTACGCGGACGCCGTGGAGCAGGGCACCGAGGATCCCGAGAGCGCTCGCTCGAGGCTCGTGGCGGAGCGGCGCGCCGAACGGCGTGCCGAGCGAGAGCGGAGGGCTCGCGAGGCGAAGGCGCGGGATCGCGCCCGGCTCGACGAGATCCTCGCCAAGATCGGCCGGGAAGGCCGCGAGAGCCTGCGCTGGTCGGAGCGCCGCTTCCTGAAGCGGACGACCCGTCGCCTGCGGGACGAGTAGAGTGCGGCCGATGGGTCTCTCCGACCGGGACTACATGAGCGGAAAGGGCGGACCGCGCGGCTCCTTCACGCCGGGCCGCGTGGGAGGAAGCGGGCGCGGGCTCTCCGTGACCGTGTGGCTCATCATCGTCTGCGTCGGCGTCTTCGTGATCGACGGATTCCTGCCCTTGCGCTGGGACCCGGTCGAGGTCGAGTGGGCGCAGGGGGTGACGTTCGCGTCGCCGGCGGAGGAAGCGCAGGTGCGATCGAGGCTCACGCCGGGACCGATCCGCATCCAGGAGCGCCGTGCGCGGCCGGGCACGATCGGGATTCGCGGCCTCAGCGACGCGGCCGGGCGCGTGGTGGCGGCCGAGACGCTGCGCGCGGAACCGTTCCTCAACTCGCTGCTCTACTTCTCGACGAATCGCGCGGTCGTGCACCGCGCGCCCGATGGATCGCTGCGAGGCTTCGAGTTCTGGCGCTTCCTCGGATTCCAGTTCGTGCACTCCGGGTGGATGCACCTGGCCTTCAACATGATCGGGCTCTGGTTCTTCGGGCCGATCGTGGAGCGCACGCTCGGGGGCAAGCGCTACCTTGCGTTCTATCTGCTCTGCGGAATCTGCGGGGCGCTCATGTACCTGCTGCTGAACGCCGCCGGCTCGCTGCTCACCACCGCCTTCGGCGCGCAGGCGGCGAGCTGGGCGCCGTTCCTGCTCTTCAACGATCCGTCGACGCCGCTCGTCGGCGCGAGCGCCGGCGTCTTCGGCGTGCTCATGGCGGGTGCCTACCTGGTGCCGCACGCCACCGTGCTCGTCTGGGGCATCCTTCCGATGCGGCTCGACACGCTCGCCTACGCGCTCGTGGGCATCGCGCTGCTGACGCTCGTCTTCCAGGGGAGCAATGCCGGCGGAGAGGCGGCGCATCTCGGCGGCGCGATCGCGGGCTTCTACTTCATCCGCCGGCCGCATCACCTGCACGGCTTCTTCGACGTGCTCGGCCGAGTCGATCCGACGAGCCGCACGCGACGGGCGCGGGCGAGCGGCGCGCCGCCGCCTTCGCGCGCGGCGATCGCGCCCGGACGATCGGGACCGTCGGGCGCCTCGGCGCGAGTCGACGCGGCGGAGATCGATCGCATCCTCCGCAAGGTCTCCGAACAGGGCGTTCACTCGCTCACGCCGGCCGAGCAGGAGACGCTTCGGCGCGCAAGCGCGAACTCCTAGCGGGGCGAGATGGCCGTCTCCTTCGAGATCCTCGCCCGCGCCTCCGCAACCTCGGCTCGACTCGGTCGACTCACGACGCCGCACGGCGCCTTCGAGACGCCGGCGTTCATGCCGGTGGCGACCGCGGGCGCCATGAAGGGCCTCACGCCCTCGCAGGTGCGCGATTCGGGCGCCCGCTGCATTCTCAACAACGCGTACCACCTCATGCTGCGACCCGGCGCCGAACGCGTGCGGCGATTCGGCGGCGTGCATTCGTTCATGCGCTGGGACGGTCCGATCCTCACCGACTCGGGCGGCTTCCAGGCCTTCTCGATGAGCGCCGGCAGCGACATCGACGAGAACGGCGTGACCTTTCGCAGCTTCGTCGACGGTTCGCGCGTGCACCTGGGGCCCGAGTCGTCGATGCGCGTGCAGAACGATCTCGGCGCCGACATCATCATGGCCTTCGACGATTGTCCGCCCGCCGATCCGTCGAGCGCGGCGCCGGGCGATGACGACGCGATCGACGAGCCGACGAGCGCCCTTCCGCCGCGGCGCGCGTCGTCGACCGCTCCGCCCTCGACGCTGCGAGCCTCGCGCGTGCGCGTGCCGGCCGATGCGGCCGCGCGGCGCCGCGAGGCGACCGATCGCACCTCGCGCTGGCTTCATCGCTGCATCGCCGCGCATCGTCGGCCCGACGAACAGGCGCTCTTCGGCATCGTGCAGGGCGGAACCGATCTCGATCTCCGCCGCGCCAGCATCGACTCGATCTGCGACACGGACCTTCCCGGCTACGCGATCGGCGGCGTGGCGGTGGGGGAGCCGTCGCAGGAGATCTCGCGCGTGGTGCGCTTCACCGCGCCGCTCCTGCCCGAATCGAAGCCGCGCTACCTCATGGGCGTCGGCTACGAACGGGATCTCGTCATGGCGGTCGAGTCGGGCGTCGACCTCTTCGACTGCGTGCTGCCCACGCGAAGCGGACGCAACGCGCTCGTCTTCACGCGCACCGGTCCGCTTCGACTTCGCAACGCCGCGTTCGCCGACGACGCGGCGCCGATCGACGAGACCTGCGACTGCGAGGCCTGCCGATGCGGCTTCGGCCGCGGCTACCTTCGCCATCTCTTTCTCGCGGGCGAGATGCTCGGGCCGATTCTCGCGAGCATGCACAACCTCCGGCACTACCAGCGCCTGCTGCTGGACATCCGAAGCGCCATCCGGGATGATGCGTGGTCCTCGGTCAGGCGAGCCTGGCCGTGTTCGGCGCCCCCTACGGAAGGACCCTGAATGTTCGACGCATCGCAGCCGATGACGCTGCTCGCCCTTCAGAACACGCCGCTCGACCAGGCGGCGGGAGCGCCTTCCGCCGCCGGCAACGGCGCGACGACCGGCGCGCCGGGCGCACCCGGCGCCGGCGGCGCCGCGCCGCCGCCCAAGGGCATGGACAACACCTTCCTCTACATGGTGCTCGGCCTGGTGGCGGTCATGTTCATCATGACCATCTTCAGCGGCCGCCGGCAGAAGCGGCAGCGCGAGACCATGCTCGGCAACCTCAAGAAGCACGACCGCGTGATGACCTCCGGCGGCATCATCGGTTCCGTCGTCGAGATCAAGCCGCGCACGATCGTGCTCAAGGTCGACGAGGGATCGAACACGCGCATCACCTTCTCGCGCGAGGCGATCCAGCAGGTGATCGAGGAGTCCGCCGAAACGCCCGCCGCGGAGTCGAAGACCTGACGACCGTCGACCGTCTCGCCGGCGGCGACCGCGTCCGACGGCATCGCCGAACTCCGCCCTCGATCATCCATGAAGAACATCCCATTCCACCTGACCGCGATCCTTCTGCTCGTCGCGGGCTTCCTCTACCTGCTCATTCCGCCGAAGGAGTCGCTGCGGCTCGGCCGCGATCTGCGCGGCGGCGTGAGCCTCACCTACGGCGTCGAGATCCCCGAGGACGCCGACAACGCCCGCGTGCTCGCCGACGCGATCGGCGTGCTCAAGCAGCGCGCGAATCCCCAAGGCACGCTCGACATCTCGTTCGTGCCGCAGGGCTACAACCGGATCGAAGTGGTGATGCCGCTTCCGAGCCCGGAAGTGCAGGAGCTGCAGGCTTCCTTCCGCCGGTCGCTCGAAGCGCTCGTGGCCTCCTCCCGCGCCGATGCGGACGAGATCGTGGCCGCGGCCCACGCGGGCAACGCGGTCGCCCGCTTCGGCGGCGCGGACGAGACCCGCAAGGGTCGCCTGGCGCAGCTCGAGGAGCAGGCCCGCCGCGCGCTCGCCGCGCGCGAGGCGCTCCAGGTGGCCACCGCGACCGGCGACGAAGCGGCGCAGCGAACGGCGCTCGCGGACATCGCCGCGGCCGAAGTGGCGCTCGAGCAGGGAGCTCAGGAGCTCGCATCGCCCGGCCTCTCGGAGCGGCGCCTCGTGCGGGCGCTTGCGCTTCCGGACGAACCTCGCCCCGAGCGGGATCCCGCCACCGGGCGCTCGAAGATCGACGAGCGCGGCAACACGATCATGGGTCCGAGCGAGCGCGGCGAGGAGCTCGCCGCGGTCCGCCGCGAGTTCGCGGCGCACGCGCCGCAGATCGACGAGGTGGTCGAGAAGTGGAAGGCTTACGAGTCGCGGCGCGGCGGACTCGACAGCCCCGAGGACCTGAAGAGGCTCTTCCGCGGCGCCGGCGTGCTGAACTTCCACATCGCGGTCGAGGCCACCCGCGCCGAAGGCGTGAACCCGGACGAGCTCCGCAAGCAGCTCGCCGAGCGC
>VGXK01000019.1 GCA_016873355.1 Phycisphaerae bacterium
GAATGCAATCGACCTCCGCGTGCGCCGTGGGATCGCCGCTCTGCACGCGCTGATTGTGACCCGCGGCCACGACGCGGCCGCTCGCATCGAGCAGCGTCGACCCGATCGGAATGCCGCCTTCGCGCCAGCTCTTCTCCGCCTGCGAAATCGCGGCGTCGAGTCCCGCACGGATCGCCGCGTCGCTCGGCCAGCCCGCCGAGCTCACGCCTGCCTCGCCGCGATCGCGGCCTCCGCGTCGATCGTCATGCGCAGTCCGTCGCCGAACGGAACGATCGGGTCGTAGTTGATCACTCGCTTGGCGGCGCCGATGTCCGCCTCGCTGTCGCGCACGTCGCCGGCGCGCACCGGATGGAATCGGCGCTGCGCCTTGCGTCCGAGCCGCCGCTCGATCTCGTCGAGCAGCTCGAGAAGCGACATCCGCTCGCCGCAGCCGATGTTGACCACCTGGCCCTCCAGTCGATTCGGCGTCGTCGCGGCGCAGAGGTTGGCGTGCACCGCATTCGCCACATGGGTGAAGTCGCGCGTCTGCCCTCCGTCGCCGTAGATGTCGACCGGCGCACCGTCGCGCACGGCGCGGATCCAGCACGGAATCACCGCCGCATACGCGGAGTCGTGACGCTGACGCGGCCCGAAGATGTTGAAGTAGCGCAGCGAAACCGTCTCGATTCCGTAGCAGGTCGACCACGCGAGCATCGAGTGTTCGCCGGCGACCTTGGTCATCGCGTACGGCGAGCGCGGGTCGGGGAGCATCGACTCGATCTTCGGCAGCGCCGGCGACGCGCCGTACGCGCTCGAGCTCGCCGCGTAGACGACCCGCTTCGCACCGTGACGCCGCGCCGCCTCGAGCACGCGCACGGTTCCGTCGGCGTTCACCGCCTGATAGAGCCGCGGATTCTCGACGCTCGCGGGAACGCTTCCGAGCGCCGCGAGATGGAAGACGATCTTCGCGCCGGCGAGCGCGGCGTCGAGCGCGGCGTCGTCGAGAATGCTCGCGGCCGTCACGCGCACGCGGCTTCGCGCGGCCGCGAGATTGACCTCGCGACCGTTCGAGAAGTCGTCGATCACGCCCACATCCGCGCCGCGCGACACGAGCGCATCGACGAGATGCGAGCCGATGAATCCCGCGCCGCCGGTGACGCAGACGCGCGTGCCCGAGAGCGATTGGCGAGGCTCGGATGGATGATTGCCTGGTTTCACGATCTCGCGATCCTCGGCGAAATCGGCGCCGGGTCGCGATCGTAGTCGTTCGGCCTGCCTGCGTTCGCACGGGGTCGCCACGACCCGCGTGAGCAAGCGCCGCCGTTCCCGATTGCGTTCCGGGCGGCCTTCTGCACCCAGAGGGCGCCGATCGCACCCCGTCCGGATTCCGCAAGGAGCTCACCATGATGAACACGCTTCGGCACCCATTCACGCTCGGCGCGCTTGCAGGGACGGTGGCCCTGGCGCTTTCGTCGCACGCGACGGCGCAGGTGATCACGACGAACATCACGGTCACGGCGCCGATTCCGGGCATGCCGCTTCAGACCTGGGTGGATGTGAACCCCGGCGTCGGCGGCACGCAGCGCTGCACGCTCGAGACGACGCCGATGAACCAGGTGATCACGCCTCCCGGCATGGGGCCGATTCCATGCGATCTCATCGTCGATGTGCGGCTGATGAACGCGGCTCCGTTTCCTCCGCCCGGCCTGCGGCTCGTCGGATATCACTTCACGATCGTCTACGACCCGAGCGTGGTGATGCCGGCGCCGGGGCTCGTGAGCGCACCCACCTTCGCAGGAACCGATCCCTTCCCCGGCGTCTCCGTGCCGCCGGGCTTCCCCCTTCCGCAAGCGGCGATGCGCGTGGTGACGGCGGTCGATCCATGTCCGGGCGGCACTTCCCTCGGCGGGCTCCTCATCACTCCGGCATTCAACGCGCTCATGGCGCGGCTCGGCTTCATCGTCGTCGGCGAGGGCCAGACGGGATTCGATGTCACGGACATCGAGATCTACACCACCCCGAACATGCTCCCGTGCGCAGGCGTCGGCATGATGCCGGGCGACGACCTGAACGCTCGCTCGCAATGCATCGTGAACTACGCAGGGCCGGCCGTCGGCTGCTGGACGGTGAATGTGCCGTTCGGCATGCCCGATTTCATGCCCGGCAACGGGATCAGCGACGGCAACCCGATGCTCGGCCTCATCGACTCGACGCTCTCGGCGTGCATCACGGAGGCGAATGCGCGAGCCGGCGCCGACGGAATCGGCTTCGACTTCCAGCCGCCGTTGCCTCCGCCGCTCCCACCGATCGCCGTGCCCGCGGCGATGCCTCTGCCCGCCATCTCCGATGCCACCGGCGGTCTCTACATCAACGGCAATTCCCAGCCGGGAACCGGGATCGCCGGCGGTGCGCCGACGGGCTTCACCATCACCAGCGCGTCGAACACGATCCGCGAGCTCGCGGTCCTCGGCTTCGGAACAAGCGGCATCACCATCGCCGGTGTGGGTGCGACGGCCAACAGGGTCATCGGCTGTCGAATCGGCGTCGACTGGCTCGGCGCCGCCTCCGCGAACTGGAACGGCGTCGAGATCACCGACGGCGCCTCGGGGAACATGATCGGCGACACCGGCGCCGGTGAAGGGAATCTCATCAGCGGCAACACCTTCGACGGCGTCTTCATCAGCGCCGGCGCCGCCGCGGATTCCCCGAACAACTCCGTTCGCAACTGCCTCATCGGGACCAATGCGACCGGGCTCGCCGCCATGCCGAACGCTGAAGGCGTCGACATCCTCGGCTGCTCCGGCACGATCGTCGGCGGTCCGGGCGCGAACGACGGCAATCTGATCAGCGGCAACATGAACACCGGCGTGCGGATCTCCTTGGGCTGCACGAACACCCTGGTCCAAGGGAACATGATCGGCCTCAACGACGCGGGCACGGCCGCGCTCGGCAATGCGGGCGCCGGCATCGCCGTGATCGGCGCCAACACGAATACGATCGGCGGCGCGACGTCGGCGCACGGCAACACCATCTCGGGGAACGGCGGGGACGGGATCGCGATCGTCGTCGGCGACGGCAACCTCGTCTACAGCAACCGCATCGGCGTGATTCCGCTGGGAACGCTCTCGATCGGAAACGCCGCCGACGGCGTGTCCATCGTCGCCGCGAACGCGAACCGCGTCGGCGCCGTCGGCCGCGGCAACGTGATCAGCGGCAACACGGCCGCCGGCGTTCGCATCGATGTGGGTTCGGTCGGCAACCTGGTCCAGTCGAATCACATCGGCGTCGATGTCGCGGGAACCTTCGAACTCGCGAACGACATCGGCGTGGTCATCACCGGCGCTTCCGATCTGAACCACATCGGCGGCGGTTCGGTCTTCATGGATTTCGGAATCGAGGCCGAGGGCAACATCCTCTCCGGCAACACGCAACAGGGCGTGCTCATCGAGCTTGGTTCGGCGGTGAACACGGTGGCGCGAAACCGCATCGGCATCGGGCCGGCGGATCAGCCGGAGAGCAACGGCGCCAGCGGCATCTGGATCAACGGCGGTTCCAATTCGAACTGGGTCGCCTACAACCGCATCGCGTCCAATTTCATCAACGGCGTGCGCGTCACCGGCGTGGGCTCCGACGACAACACGATCGTCGACAACGATCTGGGGCTGCCGGGAATCCCGAACCTGGAGAACGGCGTGCGCGTCGAGCTCGGCCCGCTCAACACCGGAATCGCCACGAATCGCATCAAGGGCAACGCCGAGAGCGGCGTGTACGTGACGGACTCGGGCACGGACGGCACGACGATCTTCAACAATTCGATCGTGCTGAATCAGGCATTCGGCGTGCTCGTCGAGGATGGGCCGGGCGCGACGCTCGTTCTGACGAACGAGCTCGGCTCCAACGGCGTCGGCGCGGCGGACTTCGGCGGCGGAGGTACGCAGGTGCTCAACAACGTGATCGTCGGCAACGACGACGCGGGCGTTCTCGGAGGAGCCCTTCGCATCAGCCAGAACTCGATCTACGACAACGAGGAGCTCGGCATCGATCTCTCGTTCGTTCCAGTCTTCGTGTTGATCGAGGAGGCGGGACTCGCGGACGGTCTCGTCGTCTCGGGAACGCTCACCGGCACCGCCGGCGTCGAACACACGATCGAGGTGTTCCTGAACGATGCGTGCGATGCGAGCGGCTTCGGCGAAGGCAAGACCTTCCTCGGGAGCGGGACGGCGACCCCGGGCGGGGATGGAACGACGGAATTCGCCGTGGCGGTCGATCGACCCGACCCGCTGCGATTCCCGCTGCGAGTCTCCGTCACCGGAACGCGAGGCATGAGCGTGACCTCCGAGTTCTCGAACTGCTTCGAGATCACCGGCACTGAAAAGCCGCTCTGCCCCGCCGACTTCAACGACGACGGCCAGGTGGACGGCGACGATCTCGGAACGCTGCTCGGAATGTGGGGCCCGTGCGTCGGCTGCGTCGCCGACTTCAACGACGACTTCCAGGTCGACGGCGACGACCTCGGCACGCTGCTCGGCGAATGGGGGCCGTGCCCGATCTAGAGCGGTGACGACTCAGGCGTAGCGAGCTGGCGTTGGCGAGACGAGTGTGGCTAGGAGCCGAGGCGAGGTAGGGTCCAAAGGACCCGCCGAGCCGACGGCAACAACGGCACACGAAGTCGCAGCCCGCCAGATCGCTACGAATGAGGAGGAACCGCTCTAGCCGCCTACCGCGTCGACTCGACGCTTGCGGCCGCGGCGGGTTCCGATTCGCGAAGCACGACTCGAAGGCGCCGCCCCTTGCGCGAGCGCCTTCGTGTCGTCGGCCCGATGCGCCGATCCTTCAGGCGAAGGTCGCTCGGGGTACGGATGTCCTTGGCGAGTCCCACCCAGCCGAGCGCGCAGATCAGCCAGTAGCTCGCGTCGAGCTGCCACCAGCGCAATCCGAATCTCGCGCTCGACGGGAATGCGTGATGGTTGTTGTGCCAGCCCTCGCCGAAGGTGATCAAGCCCACGATGGCGTTGTTGCGGCTCTCGTCGCCGCTGTCGTACGGTCGCGAGCCCCAGAGATGGCAGATGGAGTTGACGCTCCAGGTCACGTGATGGACGACGAGCACGCGCACGAGTCCGCCCCAGAGGAATCCGAGCAGGGCGCCCCACCACGAAAGCGTGATGAGTCCGCCGAGCGCCGCGGGAATGAAGAGACCCGCGAGCACCCACCAAAGGAACTGCCGATCGGCGGCGACGAGCACCGGATCGCGCTTGAGATCCTTCGAATAGCGACCGAGTCCGCGGCTGCGCGGACCGAAGAGCCAGCCGACGTGCGCGTGGTACGCCCCGCGCACCATCGCCCAGAAGCCGTCGCCCCACGAGCCGTGCTCGCCCATGTGCGGCGAGTGGGGATCGCCTTCGGTGTCGGCGTGCAGGTGATGGCGCCGATGCTCGGCGCACCAGGTGATCACCGGTCCCTGCACCGCCATCGAGCCGGCGGCGGCGAAGAGGTAGCGCACGAACGCCGGCGTTCGAAACGATCGATGGGTGCAGAGGCGATGGAATCCGACCGTGACTCCCATCGTCGTGATCAGCGTCATCCCGATGAGAAGCCCGAGAGACACCCAGTCGACGGCGCGGCCCCAGAGCAAGCCGAGCGCCAGCACCAGCGCCGCCGGCGGCACGACCACCGCGATGAGACTGACGAGTCTTCTCTTGCTGTCGGCGGGACTGATCGCCGTGAAGATCAAGCGGGTCGCCAGTTCGTCTTGAAGGACTTCATGGCGGACATGAACTGATCTTCCATTCCCTTGAAGCTCTTCTTCTCGGCAAGCTGGTCCCGCAGCGCCTTGTTCGGGCCGCGGAAGCTCTCGAGCAGATCGGTCTCGAACTGTCGCACCTTGTTGAGCGCCACATCGTCCAGGAAGCCCTTGCTTCCCGCGAAGATCGAGATGACCTGGTCGATCGCGTCGAACGGCGTGTACTGGCCCTGCTTGAGCAGTTCGACCATGCGCGCGCCGCGATCGAGCTGGCGCTGCGAGGTCGGGTCGAGTTCCGTGCCGAGCTGCGCGAATGCCTCGAGCTCGCGGAACGCCGCGAGGTCCAGTCGCAGCGAGCCCGCGACTTCCTTCATGGCCTTGATCTGGGCGTTGCCGCCGACGCGGCTCACCGAGATGCCCACGTTGATCGCGGGACGGATGCCGGCCGCGAACAACTCGGGCTGGAGGTAGATCTGTCCGTCGGTGATCGAGATCACGTTCGTCGGGATGTACGCCGAGACGTCGCCTTCCTGCGTCTCGATGATCGGCAGCGCCGTGAGCGAACCGCCTCCGTTGTCGTTGGACAGCTTCGTGGCGCGCTCGAGCAGGCGCGAGTGCAGGTAGAAGACGTCGCCGGGATACGCCTCGCGTCCAGGCGGTCGTCGCAAGAGCAGCGAGAGCTCGCGATACGCCACCGCCTGCTTCGAGAGATCGTCGTAGACGCAGAGCACGTGCTTGGGCGTCTTCCCCTGCTTGCCCTGCCACATGAAGTATTCGCCCATGGCGCAGCCGGCGTACGGCGCGATGTACTGCATGGGCGCGCTCGTGCCCGCGGTCGCCGCGACCACGATCGTGTAGTCCATGGCGCCGTGCTTCTTGAGCGTCTCGACCACCGCGGCGACGGTCGAGTCCTTCTGGCCGACGGCGACGTAGATGCACACGACCGCGTCGGGCGTGCCCCAGTAGGCGCGCTGGTTGATGATGCAGTCGAGGCACACGGCGGTCTTGCCGGTCTTGCGGTCGCCGATGACGAGCTCGCGCTGACCGCGACCCACCGGGATCATGCTGTCGACGGCCTTGATGCCGAACTGGAGCGGCTCCTTCACCGGCTGGCGCTCCTTGATGCCGGGCGCCACGATGTCGACCTTCATCGACGCGCTCGCCTTGATCGGCGGACCGCCGTCGATGGGATTGCCGAGCGGATCGACGACGCGGCCGAGCATCTCGGGACCCGCGGGCACTTCGAGCAGGCGGCCGGTCGAGCGGACGACATCGCCTTCGCGCACGCTCGTCGACTCGCCGAAGAGCACGGCGCCGACGGTGTCCGTTTCGAGGTTCATCACCTGGCCGGTGACGCTGCCCGTCTCCGTCTCGAACTCGACGAGCTCGCCCGCCATGACCTTGCTCAGGCCGTAGATGCGGGCAATGCCGTCGCCGACCTCGATGACCTGACCGACCTCGCTTACCTCGAGCTGGGTCGAAAACTGCTCGATCTCGCGCTTGATGACGGAAGTGATCTCGTCGGTCTTGATCTTCACTGGGTACCTCGTGCGATTCGAATCGGGGTCGTCGTTCGTGCGTTCGGTCGGTCGTGCGTGTCTGCGTCGGCGGCGTGCGTTCGTTGCGTCAGGAGAGGAACTTGCCGAGCTCGCCGCCGACATCGCTCTGCCCGCGCTCGCCGAGCGAACGCGTGAGTCGGCGCAGGCGCGTGGCGATGGAACCGTCGATGAGCTGATCGCCCACGCGCAGCTTGATGCCGCCGATCATGTGCGGATCCGCGTAGCTGTGCAGCACCGGCTCCTTGCCGAACGCGGCCTTCACGCGCTGCGAGACGCTCGCGGCGACCTTCGCATCGAGCGCGCCGCCGTCGACGGTGAAGACATCCACCTCGACGCGGCCGAATCGCTCCTGCACGAGCAGGTCGTACGCGTCCGCGATCTGAAGCAGATGTCCGGCGCGGGCGTGCTCGTTCACCACGAGCAGGAAGCGCACGGTGAGATCGCTCACCCTGCCGCCGAAGATGCGCTTGATCGCCGCGCCGCGCTCGGCACCGTCGACGATCGGCGACGCGAGGAACTCCCGCAGCTTGGCGTCGGCGCGAATGATCTCGGCGATCGAGTCGATCTCGTCCGCCGTTTCGCCGATGCGCGCTTCGCCGCCTTCCTTCTCCGCAAGCTGGAAGAGGCTCCTGGCGTAGACGTTCGCGACTTCGTCGACCTGGGCGGGCATGGGTTCTAGTTGCGGCTTCCCGCGAGTTGCTGGAGCGACTCTTCGACGAGCTTCTGCTGATCGCCGGGATTCGTCTTGATCTCGCGCTTGAGGATCTGCCCCGCGATCTGCGCCGCGAGCGACACGGCCTGGTCGTGGACTTCCATGATCGCCTGGCGCTTCGCGCCGTCGATCTCGGCGGTGGCGCGCTGCAGCCGCTCCTGCAACTCCTGCTCCATCTTGGCGCGGGCGACTTCCGCCTGCCGCTGTCCCTCGGCGCGGGACTGGGCCACGATCTTCGTCGCCTCCTCGCGCGCCTCGTTGAGCTTCTTCTCGAACTCGGCCTGCGCCGCCTTCGCCTGCCGGCGAGCCTCCTCGGCGGCCTCGATCTCGCCGATGATCTTCGCGTTGCGCTCGTCGAGTCCCTTGGTGATGATCGGCCAGACCTTCACGTAGAGGAAGCCGAGCACCACCAGGAACACCACGGCCGACGTGACGGCAGGGAGCACTTCCAGCGCCACGGGACTGGCACCTTCGGCGGCGAGCAGGCCGGTGCCGAGCATCGATGCGATCGGTGATGCGTTCACGCGAGGACTCCCATTCGACCGTCCGCACGCGTGCGCCGAACTTCGGGCGCGCGAATGCGGTGCGGCAGAGGCGAAAGGCGCTTGGCGCCGATCAGGCGTTGCCGAACGCGACGAGACCGACGACGACGCCGAAGAGGGCGACGCCCTCGACGAGCGCGGCGGTGATGATCATGTAGAGGAAGATCTTGCCCGAGGCTTCGGGCTGCCGGGCGATCGCTTCCACCGAGCTGCCGCCGATGCGACCGACGCCGACGCCGGCGCCGAGCACGGCGAGTCCGGCGGCGAGGCCGGCGCCGAGACCGGTGAGGCTCATCTTCATGGGAGCCGCGGCGGTCTCGGGATCGGCGCCGAATGCGGCGCCGGTGGCCGCAAGCATGCCGACGGCGGCGGGAAGGGCGAATCGCTTGAGGGTCTTCATCATCGTTGTGCTCCGAAACGAGGGGGACGGTGAATCGATCGAGTGAACTCGGCGCGGGTCGAATCGCCGCGCCATGGGGGCGAACAGGGTAACGGAAGCGCCGTTCAGGCGGGGGCCTCCGGGGAATGCGCGGGAACCGCCTGCGGCGCCGCGTGGCCGTGACCGGCAGCGCCCTGAGGTGCGTGCGCGTGCTCCTCGTGACCTTCGTGCTCCTCGTCGTGATGGCTCATGGTGCTGATGAACACGGCGGTGAGGAACATGAAGATGAAGGCCTGGAGCAGGGCCACGAAGATCTCGAGGAACGAGATCAGCACGGCGAAGATCACGGCCGCGACGCTGATCGAGCCGACGCCGACCATGCCCATGCCTGCGTTGAGCGCCATGGCGCCGAAGAGCAGAAGCGTTGCGAGCAGCGTGTGGCCGCCCACCATGTTCGCGAAGAGACGAATGGCGAGCGCCGCGGGCTTGATGAAGAGGCCCATGAACTCGACCACGAAGATGAGCGGCACGATCAGCCACAGAGCCTTGGGTCCGGCCACGAGATCGTGCCCGCCGCAGAGATGCTCGAGCCATCCCTTCACGCCGAGCTCCTTGAAGCCGTGCGCCTGGATGACGATGAACGAAAAGATCGCAAGCGCGCCGGTGACCGAGAGGCTCGCGGTGGCGGTGCCGCCGAAGAAGACCCAGTCCTCTCCGGGAGGCGGCTGGGCGCCGATCAGGTGCTTCACGATCGTCTGCATGTCCATCATCGGGATCAGGCCGAAGACGTTCAGCACCAGGATGAAGAAGAACTGCGTGAGCAGGAACGGCAGGTAGCGCCGCGTGCGCTCCGCGCCAAGCACGGGCGTGAGCATCTCGTCGCGCAGGTAGACGATCGTCACCTCGACGAGCTGGGCCAGGCGACCCTTCGATACGTAGCGCTCGTTGCCTTCGCTCGCGGGTCCCGTGGCGATGCGCCGGCTTGCCAGCCAGAGCATCCACATGGTCACGAGTCCCCCGACCACGAGCATGACCACGCTCAGGTTGATGGCGGTCCCGTAGACGGGCTTGTCCACCACGTGGTGGAGCGGGTCGAGGCCTGACGCCAGGAGGAGCGGATTCATGAAGTGCGCTGCGGGCGATCCGATTGCGAGCTCGAGCCGATTCCGGGGTGAGATGCTCAGCGCGAGAACGCGGAGGAACCACCGCCAGCCGAAGCGTCGCCGGCCGCAAGCGCCCGCGCGATGCCCCTGGCCGAAACCGCGACTTCCGCCGCGAGACACGCCAGGTAGGACCCCGCCAGCGAGAGGAGAAACGGCTCCAACCCGACGGGGGTCGCGGAGTATACAGCCAGCCCCACGAGCGGCGTGACGAGCAGGCGACCGACGGTGCCCGCCAGCCAGAGCATGGCCCAGGTGCCGGCGGGTCGCGTCCTCCACGGCGAGAGAACCAGGATGCCGCCGATGGTCACGATGACGGCCACGGCGGAGCCGAGCAGGCTCGAGACGACGGGGTCGGCCTGATCTGCCGCGCGGGAGGGCGTGGTCGTTGATTTGGCGGAGCTGCCAGGGTCGGTGTTGGCCCCCCCTTCCGCGCCAGCCGCATTCGTGGCGACACCTTCCGGCGCGGCGCTCTGCGGCGCCGCAGCGGCCGTCGCCGCCTTCCGCTCCACGATCCGGTGAGTCAGGAACGCAGCGGCGCTTGCCGCGAGAACGCCGGCCACGAGCGTGGCGACGATCATGGCCGCGGCGGGAAGCCGCAGCAGCGGTTCGCGAGATTCGAGCGTGCCGCGCGGCGCGGGCGACTCCGCGTCGTCCCGCAAGTCGCTTGAGGCCCGTGGTTTACCTTGGTCCACGACGCTTCCTTCGCTCCAGCTCGTCGAGTTCGTTCGACACCTTCAGTCCCTGCCGGATCAGCGTGTACATGCCCACGATCACGCCGACTCCCCCGCCGATGCTCATGCCAAGCGTGGTGGATCCGCTCAGCAGCCACGCGATGAGCCACCCAAGGCCGGCCCCCGCAGCGACCTCGGTCGTCACTTGGAACGCAACGCCCATCATTCGGTAGCCGAGGCGGTACTCGGCGTCACTGGCGCTCTCGCGCCGCGCCGCCGATCCCGCTTCGCCGCCTGCTGCTCGGGCGGCGCCTGCGCGATCCTGCGATTGCGGCTCGTTGCCTGTCGGCATCGGGCGGAGAGTAGTCAGTCAGCGCGGCCCAAGACGCTGGCGCTCCGCCAGACGCACACCACCACTCCACCTGCGTTGAGCAAGGCGTGCCGTGCGTCGTATCGCGAGCGCTGCATCGGTCTCGGGTGACGCAGATTCTGGCCTGCCAGCCTGCTTTGAAGCGCGAGCAGCTGCTCCGCCTGTTCGAGCTTGAGGCGCAGGCGAGCACAATCATGCTCGAAAGCAGCGTTCGTCAGTCTGCGCACAATTGATCAGGCAGGCTCCGATGGAACGTGACGCGGGCAAGGTGCAGCCCCGGACGGGCGGAGCCCTGACCGCGTCGCGCCGCGGCTACGCCGCCGCAGACCTCGGCTCCGCGCGGGACGGATCGAGATTCCGCAGTCTGCCCATGCCCATGTACCTGTCAGCCCCATCGCGAGCCGGCAACATGCCGTAGCCGCGCAGCCAGTCGATGAGCCACCGGATGCCGGCCCCGGCCGCCAGTTCGCTCGTGACCTGGAAGTCCACCCCCATCATCCGGAGGCCGAGGCGCACCTCGGCCTCGGTCGACGCGTCGTTCGACCGTCGGCTGCCTGGCACACGAGGCTCACCCTCCGCAGCCACGGCGCGAGGCGTAGGGCCAAGTTCAGTTCGAGGTCGTTGCAGCTGCTGCGCCGTCAGTGAACGAGCAACCAATTCATCAGGAAGCGTTGCCAGTGCAGCTCGATCACCGCATCGGGCATCCAGCGCGACCAACTCGGGCCGTAGAGCCGCGCCATGTAGTCGAGGAAGGCTCCCTCGGCCTGATCGGCGTGAAACAGTTCCGACGAGCCCGAGTGAAACTCCTCTGTCCCACCCCCGTGTGCGAACTGTTCCTGCATCGAGTTCACGAATCGTTGATGCACTGTGCGATCACGGCCGAGGTCGAACGACCGTACTTGCGTCGAGTGACCAAGCGAACTGGAGGCGAGCCACAGATTCGCAAGTGCTGCGATCAGTAATGCGACGGATTTCGCTTGCCGGCCAGTTCTTGGAACACAGCACACCCTTCTGACTGCTCGACACTTGGCCGTTCCGCCGTTTCGCGTTAGCAGCATTTCATTGCCTTTCGGTCAGGTTTGCGAGTTCTGGCTTACTGCCTGCGAGACTGAGCCAGAAGTGATCACGCATCAACGCTACGGGAGAAACCCCCTGAACTCTCCGAGCGCAACCGAAATTCGTTCGCGGGTCGCGGTCGAGCTCAGCTCAGTGCGAATAAGGCCACGACATCAGGAATCGTCGCCAATGTGCTTCGATCACCGAGTCCGGCATCCACCGAAGCCACCCGGGGCCGTACTGCGACTCCATCAGCCGCAGGAAGAACCATTGCTCCGTTGTGGTGTGAATCAGCGGCATGCGCCACCAAGGAACATGGCTTTGGCGCCCGCCAGATCCGTGCGGTGGTGACGGTGGGCGCGCGAGGAGCAGCTCCGACGGAAGCGCTGCCAGGACCGTCGACACAAGTGCCACTGCAGCCAGACTGCGGACACTCGGTGCACATCGACCCTTGAGCATCAATCA
>VGXK01000020.1 GCA_016873355.1 Phycisphaerae bacterium
GCGAAGCAGGCGGATCTTGAGGATCCGCCGATGGAGCCCGACGATGCCACACGAAGTCGCAGCCCGCCAGATCGCTCCGAATGAGGAGGAACCGCTCTATCGGCGCGCCGGAGGAACGCGGCGAATCGCCGTGAGCGCGATCGCGATCGCGTCGGAGACGTCGCTCGGCGACGGCGGCGACGAGAGTCCGCAGAGCGACGCGACCGCGAGCTGGACCTGTCGCTTCGTCGCGGCGCCGTTGCCGGTGACCGCCTTCTTCACCGCCGCGGGCGTGATCTCGTCGAGCGACAACCCGTGCCGCTCCGCCACGAGCAGCACCACGCCGCGGGCGTGCCCCAGGACGATCGCCGTGCGCAGGTTGCGGGTGTGCGTGAAGACCGCCTCGACCGCGATGCGATCGGGCCTTAGTTCCGAGATCGTCGAGTCGAGATCGCGCTCGAGCTGAAGCAGCCGATGCGAGAGCGACCGCCGCGCGGAGAGGCGAAGGAATCCGGCCTCGACGAGCGTCGGGGCGCCGCCGTCGCGATCGACCTCGACGCACGCGTACCCGGTGCGCGACGATCCCGGATCGATGCCGAGCAGCCGCAGGCGCGGCACGGGCGCGGCGCGGCGATGCGGTGCGGAACCGTCGTGACGGCGCCGCGCGGAGTTCGCGCCGTGGGGCGCCGTGGCGCCGGCGCGCCGTGGCGGAGTCACGGCGCACGCCCCGAGGCGGGACGACGCAGCACGAGCGTGGCGCGCGTTCCGGGAGGCGGCAGTTCGGACGATCGCGTGATCCAGACGGGCTCGGCGGCATCCGCCGAATCGGGAATCACCTCGCGCCACGCCACCACTTCGTCGCCGAAGGTGACGATGCCGATCACGCTGCCGCTCCAGTCCGCGAGGTAGTGGGTTCCCTCGCCGAGCGACGGCGGATTCTCGCGCTCGAGACTTCCGGCGAACACGAACGGGCCCGCGGGGAAGAGTTCGCCGGATCGAGCGTCCCGGATGAACTCGCGCACCGGCCTGGGAGCTTCGTCGCCGATGCGAAGCAGCACCTCGACCGGGTCACCGCTCGGGGCGTCGAACTCGACTTCGCGACGCTCGTTCCATCGCCAGCTCCCGGGACGACCCGGCGTAAAGCCCGCCAGCAGCAGCGCGGCGTGGATCGCGGAAGGCATCGCGTCGGGAACGAAGAGCGACTCGTGCTCGCGCGTGCCCCGCCTGCACGCCACCTGCTCCAGGTAGCCCGCGTCGAGCGACACGATGCCGTCGACTTCGACCTCGCCCCGATCGACATCGACGCGAAGCGACGGCGAAAGCACGACTCGCCGGGGCGCGGTCGCCGTGGCCGTCGGCGTCGGCGCCGTCGGCGCCGGCGCATCGGACGATGGACCCGACGACGATTGCGAATCCGGCGCTCGAGCGCTGGGCGACTCGAACGACCCCCCTGCCGAACTCGTCGGCTCGGCCGGTTTCGGCTGGCACGCCACGGACGCGAGCACGGTCGAGGCAATGAGGACGGCGGGCGGCACCCGAGAGCATGAACGCCGCGCCCGGCGTCGCCCACGCCCAAGCATGCTTCCACCTTGAAGGATTTCTCGCTCGGCTCTCATGCTCGACGCGGTCGCATCCTCGGCTCGCTGCCGTCCGAGGCCACGAAAAAAGGCCCGGCGGAGGCAAGCCTCACGCCGAGCCCTTCCGGGGGCAGAGAGAGAACGGTCACATGATAGCACCGCGTTGATCCGGAGCAAACGAAGTCCATGGGTCGGGGAGCTCGATCGAACGCGACTTCACAGGAGGCCCTCCGGCGTCGCCTTGCGCTGGCCGCGAGCAGCGTCCCTCGGTAGTTTCCGCCCTCGGGGGCGCCTTGCGGGCCGTGCTCGGCTGCGATCGACGCGCGGCTCGAGGACCGAACGCGGTCGCCGCCGGGAGCCCCGCTCGCTGGAGTGTCGATTGCCGACTCTTTCACGAACCGTGCCGCTGCTTCTTCGACTCGACGCCACCCGCGCCGCGCACGGCGCCTCGGGAGCGCTCGAATTGGTCGAGTGCGGCGGCCAGCCGTGCTCGAACGCGCAGGCGATCTCCTGCCAGCTCGACGTTCGAGTGAGCGGCGAGCCCGATGCGCGGAGCGGCTACATCCTGTCGATCGCGGCCGTCGATCGGGCGCTTCGCGAGCGTTTGCCGACGGTGCTCGACACGCTTGCGTCCGCGCCCGCCGCTCGTGACTCCTGGGCGCCCGAGCTGCTTCGACGCCTGGCGCCGGTGCTGTCGCAGCGACTCGGTCGAACGCTCGAGTCGCTGCATCTGCGCGTTTCGCCGTACCACTGCGTCTCACTGGAGCACCGCATGAGCCCCGAAGCGATCGTCACGCGAAGATTCGACTTCTGCGCCGCCCACCGGCTGCACCTTCCCGAGCTGAGCGACGAGCAGAATCTCGCGCTCTTCGGCAAGTGCAGCCTGCCCTCCGGTCACGGGCACAACTATCGGCTCGACGTGTCGGTGGCCGACGGCGACGGCTCGCGCGGCGGCGAGCTCGATCGTTGGAGCGAGGTGGTGCGACGGGAGCTCGTGGATCGCTACGACCACCGCAATCTCAACACCGATTGCCCGGAGTTCGAGTCGCTCAATCCTTCGGTCGAGAACATCGCACGGATCTGCCATGAACGGCTCGAGCCGACGCTGCGCGCCGTCGGCGTGAGGCTGCGCCGCGTGCGCGTCTGGGAGTCGGAGAAGACCTGGTGCCAGGTGCCGTGAGGTCGCTCGCGCGGCGCCTCGACGCGGCCGCCGTCGATCTCGGTCAGGCGACGGCGTCGTCGTCGCGCACTTCGACGATGCGATCGGCCTTCTCGTCGTAGCGATAGACCTTGCCGGGAAGCTCCTCGCGGCACTGCTTGTGGTGACCGTCGCAGAAGGGCTGCGTCTGCGAGAGGCCGCACGCGCAGATGAAGATGGCCTTCGGCTGCGGCTCGATCTTGATCGGCCCGGTGGCGATGTGTCGGACGAGTCGTGCCATGGTCGGTGCGTCGCGCAGCGCGACATCGCGCCTACGCGAGATCCTCTTCGCCGAGAAGGTTGTAGCGCTTGCGGATGAGGATCTGACCGGCGAGCGTGTGATCGTCGACGGCGATCGCCACGGTCGGACGGCCCTCGCGCTGGAGCATGACGGGGTACGCGAAGCGGATGTTCAGCTCGGCCGCGAGCAGGTGCACGCAGAGCGTCTTCAGCGACTGGTCGGGGCCGAGCTCGACCACGATGAGATCGTTCTCGGAGAAGTGGTAGCCGGCCTTGCGCAGAAGATTGCGCGCCAGGTCCGCGTTCGAGAAGATGAGCCGCACCACCGCGTAGTCGGAGGCGTCGTGCACGCTGAAGCCGGCGAGATGGATCTGCGGGTTCTCCTCGAAGAGCCGCAGCAGTTCGTGCAGCTTCCCGACTCGGTTGTCCAGGAAGACGCTGAACTGGCGGACGATCGGAGGCGCGTATCCCTGTTCCGTCTGTGGAGGAACGGCGGAACTCATCGACGGGTCGAGTGTAGCGGCGACGGCGCGAAGTCGACGGCGCTGCCGCGTTCGAGCAATCCCGCATGCACGGCTTCGGCGACGAGCCGCTCCACCGCGCGGCGACCGGTTTCGCCGAGATCGAGCGACCAGCGGTTCGCGTAGAGGTCCACGAATCGATCGGCGGTTTCGGGGGCGATGCCGCGCGCGAAGCGCAGCGCCCGGGCGAGCCCCTCCCGCCGATGCTCGAGCGCGTAGCGAACGCAGCGGCCGAGGGCGTCGCAGACGCGGGCGAGCGAGCCGGCGCCGAGTCGCTCGTCGAGATCCCGCCGCACCGCGTTCACGCCGAGCGGCAGCGCCAGCCCCGTCCGCTCGCGCCACCAGCGCCCCAGATCCTCGACGAGCGCGAGCCCCTTCGACTCGAAGGTGAGCTGCCCTTCGTGGATCACGACGCCCGCGTCGACCTCGCCGGCGACCACGGCGTCGACGATTCGCTCGAAGTCGATCTCGACGGCCTCGAAGCGATCGCGCCCGAGCAGCAGGCTCACGGCGAGGAACGCGGTCGTGCGCGTGCCGGGAACGGCGATTCGCGGCCGTTCGCGCACGAGCGACTCGATCGTGCGCGGTCGCGTCGCGACGAGCTTCGGACCGTATCCGTCGCCCACCGAGGCGCCGCACGCGGTCACGAGATAGCGATGCCGCACGCGCGCCGCGTTCGCGCAGCTCAACGCGGTCACGTCGAGCAGTTCCGCCTCGGGTCCCGCGGCGCGGCGATTCAGCGTCTCGATGTCGGCGGTGACCTGCTCGAAGCGCATTCCCTCGACGGCGACGAGGCCCTCGAAGAGCGGCCACCACATGAAGGCGTCGTCCGGATCTGGGCTGTGGGCGAGGGTGATCGGAATCGGTGCGGACATGGGGAATTCGGCGCGGCCGCCGGTTTCCCGCCGCGGCCGCTGCAAGCCCCGCGAGGGTACCTTTCGCGGATGCTCGTCGGCGTCGTCGCGTGCGTGCTCGTGATCGCCCAGGCGCCGGCGCCGCCGTCGCCGCCGGCGCAGCTTCGAGATCTGCTGCGGGACCACGAGCGCTGGACGAACGAGAACTTTCCCGAGGACGCGCTGCGGCGAGGCGCACCGACCCGCGCCGACCGACTGACGGACGAGCGTCCCGAGTCGGTCGCGGAGCGAGCCGCGGCGCAGCGCGAATTCCTTCGCCGGCTCCGGGAGATCGATCGCACCTCGCTCGACGAGGTCGATCGCATGAACGCGGATCTCTTCGAGTTCTTCATGCGCGACGCGATCGACTCCTTCGAGCGAGGATCGTGGCTCTTCCCGATCGGGCCGATTCACGGGCCGCACCAGCGCATTCCGCAGATGGCGGAGCGCGTACCGTTCCGCTCGGTCGACGACTTCCGCGACTACGCGAGCCGACTTCGCGCCGTGCCGGCGCTGATCGACTCCGAGATCGCCACGATGCGCCTGGCCATGTCGAGGGGCATGGTGCCGCCGCGCGTGACCGTCGAGATGGTTCCGGCGCAGATCGGCGCGATCGTGCGCGGCCGTCTCACCGGGCTCCAGGATCCGCTCGCAAGGCTTCCCGCGGGAACCGACGACGCGACGATCGCCGAGATCACCTCGCGGGTCGGCGACGCGATCGCCGCGATCCTCTCCGCGCTCGAGCGCTTCGCGACGTTCATCTCCGACGAGTACCTGCCGGCGTGCCGCGACTCGATCTCCGCGAGCGACCTTCCCGGCGGCGATGCGTACTACGACGGCTGCCTTCGCCATCACACCACGCTTCCGCTGGGCTCGAAGCGCATTCACGAGATCGGCGTGGCGGAGGTGATCCGGCTTCGCGCCGAGATGATCGAGGTGATCCGCCGCACCGACTGGTACGCCGCGGACGCCCGGCGCGCCGAGCTCGGGCCTGAGGCGCTCTTCGACTCCTTCGTGACGTACCTGCGCACGGACCCGCGCTTCTTCCACGAGTCCTCCGAGGCGCTGCTCGCCGGATACCGCGACATCTGCAAGCGCGTGGACGGCCACCTGCCGCGCCTTTTCCGCACGCTTCCGCGACTTCCCTACGGCGTGCGCGAGATGCCTCGCTTCATGGCGCCGACGCAGACCACCGCGTACTACCAGCCCGGATCGCTCGAGGGCGGCACCGCCGGATTCTTCGTGGCGAACACCTACGCGCTCGATCAGCGGCCGAAGTACGAGATGATTCCGCTCGCGCTGCACGAGGCGATGCCGGGTCATCATCTGCAGATCGCGCTGGCGCAGGAGCTGCCCGAGCAGCCGCTCTTCCGGCGCGAGTCGGGCGTGAGCGCCTTCGGCGAGGGCTGGGCGCTCTACTCCGAGCGGCTCGGCATCGAGATGGGACTCTACGACGATCCGTACGACGACTTCGGGCGCCTGCTCTACGAGATGTGGCGCTCGTGCCGTCTCGTCGTCGACACCGGCATGCACTCGATGGGCTGGACCCGCGACGAGGCGATCGAGTTCATGCGCCGCAACACCGCGCTGAGCGAGCTGAACATCGAGCGCGAGGTCGATCGGTACATCGCCTGGCCCGGACAGGCGTGCGCGTACAAGATCGGCGAGATCCTCATCCGTTCGCTGCGCGACAAGGCGAACGAGCGCCTCGGCGCGGCGTTCGATCTCCGTGACTTCCACGAGGTGGTGCTCGGCGCCGGCAGCATCCCGCTCGAAGTGCTCGAGCAGCGCGTCAACCGCTGGATCGATCGGGAGGCGGAGCGGGCGGCGAAGGCGGCCCCGCCGCCCGCATCACCGACGCAAGCGCCCGGCGCCGCCTCGCCTTCCTCGCCGCGCTGAGTCGCCGCGAGAGCGCGCCGATCGCGAAGATCGGAATCGACCAGGCGATCGAGTCGATCGCGAGCCCGAACCAGAGCGGCGTGACGGGCACGAGCAGGTGCTCGTCGCCGCCGCCGCCGAACATGCTCGGGTGCAGGCGCCAGCCCTCCGAGAGCGACTCGCTCTCGTCCGCGAACGGCGAGCGCGGCCCCGCGCCCTGGCCCCAGAGGGAGCGCAGGCGGTTGCGCACGCACTGAAGCGCCGGCAGCGGCCAGCCGGTGCGCAGGACCCACTGCGCCGAGAAGCCGTCGGCGCGCCGACCGCCCGACACGGGCGGATCGCCGCGCAGCTCCCAGGTCTCGCGCGCCCACGAGCGATCGAAGCGAGCCTCGCGCCACGGCGTCGCCGGCCAGCCGTCCGGCGTCGAGGCCGCCCACGCGTTCACGAGCGCGCGACCCGCGGGCGTCTCCGGCGGCGCGCTGAGCGCCGCGGCACACGAGATCGCGATCGCGCAGATCGAGCCGAAGAGCAGCGCTCGAACGATCGCCCACATGGGCTACCAGCTCCCCGGTTGCAGAAACGGATTGCTTCGCCGTTCGGCGCCGATCGTCGTCGACGGTCCGTGCCCCGGGAAGACCCGCGTCGAGTCCGGCAGCATCATGAGCAGCGCCAGCGTGCGGCGCATCGCCTCGGGATCGGAGGTGGGAAAGTCCACTCGACCGATCGATCCGGCGAACAGCGTGTCCCCCACGATCGCGGTGCCGCTCGCGTCGTGCACGAAGGTGACGCTTCCCGGCGAATGACCCGGCGTGTGCAGCACGCGCCAGCGCGTGCCGGCGAGTTCGAGCGTCGAGCCCGGCACGATCTCGCCGGTCGGCGCCGAGACCGAGATCGGATCCGCCACGAACGCCGAGAGATTGAGCTCGGGATCCTCGAACGCCGCGTGCTCGCGCGCATGGGCAAGGCGCGGCACGCCGGCGCCGAGCCGACGGAGGGCCTGCTCCACGCCCGCGATGTGATCCGCATGCGCGTGCGTGAAGAGCATTGCCTTCACGCGCAGTCCCTCTCGCTCGACGGCGTCGAGCAGCTCGCCGGGATCCTGCCCCATGTCCACGATCCACGCGTCGCGGCGCGATTCGGCGTCGGGCGCGTCGGGCACGGTCACGATCAGGCAGTTCGTCTGGAAGTCGCCGAGCACGAAGGGGCGCACGAGCGGCGTCGGCTCGTTCGCGGCGCGTTCGCGTGCGTGCTCGGCGCGGGCACTCGTCACCGGCCGAAGCGTATACTCGCCGCCACGATGGCACGGACGCTCTCGTTCGCACGGCGCGTCTCGATCGCGCCGCTCGCGGCCCTCCGGGTCATCGATTCCTTCTCGACCTTCTCGGCGATCGGCCTCGTCGCCTCGGCGGCGCTCGTTGCGCCGCTCGGCGGGTGCGAAGGCGCCGGCAGCGACATGCGCGACTTCGGCGAGACCTTCGCCGGTCCGACGCCGCAGGACGCCGCCCGGGACGCGACGAATCCGAGCGATCCCGAGGCGCAGCGACGCGGCACCGTGCTGCTCTCGAGCGCGGTCTGGGGCGGAACGCCCGTGTACGTCAAGCTCTATCGCCTCTACGTGGAGGAGAACGTGGATCCGCTCGTCCGCGCCGCTGCGCTCGAGGCGCTCGGCCGACACGGCGATCCCACCGACGCGGAAGCGATCTCCAAGCAGCTCGATCACAAGTCGAAGCAGGTGCGTCTCGCGGCGGCGAAGGCGCTCCAGCGGCTGCACGATCCGTCGGTCGCCGACGCGATGTGGCGCAAGCTCATCGACGAGGACGAGGAGGCGGCAGTGCGCGTCGAGCTCGCGGTCGGGCTTGCGCAATACCCCACCGACGCCGTCTTCCAGGCGCTCTGCTCGGCGCTCGATCAGCGCGAACTCGCGGTAAATCTCGCCGCCGCCGACAGCCTTCGACTGCTCACGAACGAGGATCTCGGCATCGACCGCGCGGTGTGGCTCTCGTGGTATCGACGGACGAAGCAGCCGTTCGAGCAGCGCATCGTCTACCTCTATCCCACCTACCAGCGGCGCTTCGACTTCTGGGATGTCGTGGTCTTCTGGCAGCCGATCACCTGGGAGAAGCCCGCGATTCCGGCGGGCATGGTTGATCCGGGGTTGCGCCCGACGAACGATCCGAACGAGTTCGAGAACATCGGCGACGGCAAGTCGTGAGCGGCGACGACCCCGGCGCTGAGTCGACGAGCGCCGCAACGAATGAGCGAACGGCCGCGGCGCGCGACGACGGCGACGGTCGCATCCGCAGCGGACGCCTCGCGGGAAAGTCGCTCTCGCAGGCGATCTGGATCCTGGCGGCGCCGGTGCTGCTCCAGCAGATTCTCGCCGCGTTCGTCGGCTTCTTCGACAAGCTGATCGGCGGTCATCTGCCGGAGTCGATCGTGGTGCCGGCGCTCGACGGCCTCGGCATCGGCACCTATGTCGGCTGGCTGATCGGCGTGGCCATGATCGGCCTCGGCGTCGGCGGGCAGGCGATCATCGCCCGCGCGATGGGTTCGGGCCGCGTGCACGAAGGCGACGCGGCGCTCGGTCAATCCGTCCTGCTCTCGATCGTCTGGGGCGCGTTCATCGGCGTGCTGCTCTGGTGGATCGCCTATCCGCTTTCGGCGCTTGCGGATCTCTCGCCGGAGGCGACGCGGCTCTGCGCGGAGTACGTGCGCATGCTCGCGCTTGGCCTTCCGTTCTGCGCCGTGATGATGGTCGGCGGCATGTGCCTGCACGGCGCGGGCGAGTCGGTGAAGCCGACCACGATCGCGATCGTGGTGAACATCGTGAACGTGCTCGGATCCTGGCTTCTCTCCGGCGTCGAGCTGCGCCTCGGCGGCACGACCATCCCGAATCCGTCGCCGCTCGATCCGCTCGTCTGGGGCGTCGCCGGAATCGGCGCGGGCACGACGATCGGCTACGCGGTCGGCGCCTTCATGACGATCTGGGTGCTCGCGCGCGGGGTGAAGGACCTGCGACTCCACGCGCGCGATCTCGCGCCGAAGAAGCACCTGAGCTGGCGCATCGCGCGCGTCGGAATCCCGAGCTTCTTCGAAGGGATGACCATGTGGAGCGTCGGCGTCGTCGTGACGCTCTTCATCGGCATGATCTCGCGGCGCGGCGGCGACACGGCGGACGCGGGACTGATCGGCGCTCATTCGATCGCGATCCAATGGGAGGCGTTCAGCTACCTGCCGGGCTACGCGATCGGCACCGCGGCCGCGTCGCTCGCGGGGCAGTACCTCGGCGCCCGCAATCCGCGCGAGGCGCGCCGCGCGATCCGCGTCTGCGCGTGGCTCGGCGCGATCGTGATGAGCGCCTTCGGCGCCGTGTTCGCGCTCTTCGGCACGGAGCTCACTCGCACCATCAGCTCGCAGCCGGTGCATCTCGACCTGGTGCCGAAGTGCCTGCTGATCTGCGCGTTCGCGCAGCCGTTCTTCTCGCTGTCGATGACGGTGCGCCAGGGACTGCGCGGCGCCGGCGACACGGCGTGGGTCTTCTACATCACGCTCGTGAGCACCTGGGGGATTCGACTCCCCGCGGCCTGGTTCCTCGGAGTCCACCTCGACTGGGGGCTGCCGGGAATCTGGATCGGTCTCTGCGGCGAGCTCGTGATCCGCGGGCTCTTCTTCCTCGCGCGATTCACCTGGGGGAACTGGACGAGAATCGAGGTCTAGAGCGGTTCCTCCTCATTCGTAGCGATCTGGCGGGCTACGACATCGTGTGGCATCGTCAGGCTCCATCGGCGGATCCTCAAGATCCGCCTGCTTCGCCCTCCTTGCCACACTCGTCTCGCCAGCGCCAACTCGCTACGCCTGAGTCGTCACCGCTCGAGCGTCCGCCGAACCGTTCGCCGGCGCCGGGTGGGGGAACGATCGACCGTTGCGGAACCGCGCCAGTTCGCGCTGGATCCACTATAACAATGTTGATATAGTGAGCCCGTGAGCCTCGAGCACATCATGCTCGGCATGCTGCGCCGCCCCGCAAGCGGTTACGACCTGCGCAAGCAGTTCGAGGAGGGGCCGCGCCACTTCTGGGCCGCCAGGCTGAGCCAGATCTATCCCACGCTCCAGAGAATGGAGCGCTCGCGCTGGCTCACCAGCACCACGACGCCGTCACCGCGCGGCCCGCAGCGGCGCGTCTATCGGCGCACGGCCGAGGGAACCCGGGTGCTGCGTCGGTGGCTTGCAGGCGGTGCGGAGGTGGGAGCGGAGCGCCTGGCGTGGGTCGGGCAACTCATCTTCTTCGGGGAGCTTCGCGATCCGCGGCGCACGCTGCGTTTCCTACGAGAGCTGCGCCGCACGTTCGCGTCCGGACTCGATCTGCTCGAGTCCGCGGAGCATCATCTGCGCCGCGTCGATCGCCGTTCTCCGGCTCGCTGGGACCACGACGCGTTCCACGAGTTCCTCTGCATTCGAATGGGCGTTCGCGTGCGCCGAGCCCGGCTCCGCGCCTGCGACGAAGCCATCGCGCTGACGAGTTCGCGCCTGCGTCGAGGGAGGGACGAGACATGATCGAGCTCTTCGAACTGCATCGCGCGTGGCGCGCCGCGCACATCGCGCTCGGATTCCTGGGTCTCGTGCTCTTCTGGGTGCCGCTCGTGGCAACGAAAGGCAGCCGGACGCACGTGCTCTCCGGCCGCCTCTTCGCCATCTGCGCGTACCTGGTCGCGGGAACGGGACTGCTCTCGTCCGTTTGGGGCGTGGTCGATCCGAGCTCCTTTCTCGAGTCCACGCGGGGCGACTCCTCGCCGATCGAGCCGAAGCCGCGAAACCTGGAGGACATTCGCTTCATCTTCTCGATCACCGGCTTCCTCTCGCTGGCCGTGCTGACGGGCTTGACGCTCGGGATCGGCGTCATGAGGGCCGGCGAGCGCCACGAATCGCTGCGTTCACCGTGGCTGCTGTCGCTGACGGCGGCCGTCGGCGTCTGGGCCGCGGGACTGGCCATCTACGGCGCCACGAGTCTTGCCACGGGATACGCCGGGTGGCACTTCCTCGCGCCGTCCGAATCGAACCGCTACTGGATCAACCTTTCGCTCGGCGTGTTCGGCGTGTGGGGAACGATCGGCGACCTGGCGTACCTGCGCGGCCCCTGCCCGCCCCGCCTCGAGCGCTGGACCATGCACGTGCAGTGCATGGTCGGTGCCGGCGCCGGCTTCTACGCCGCGTTCTTCCTCTTCGGCGCCAGCCGGCTGATCGGCCTCTCGGGAATCGGAGTCGTGCTTGCGGCGCTCGCGCCGCTGGTGATCGCGTCGTTCGTCGTGAAGCGCGTCGTTCGCGCGGAGGCGCGGCGCGAGTCCGGCCGCGCCCTCGATGCGCCCTCATGAGGCCCCGTCTGGAGCAGTGGCGTCGTGAGGCTCGCCGCGACCGACCACGGCGGCGATCACGAGATCGCCGCTCACATTGATCACCGTGCGGCACATGTCGAGAAAGCGATCGACGCCGAGAATGAGCGCGATCCCCTCCGCCGGAATGCCGACGGTCTGAAGCAGGATCACGATGAGCGGCAGACTTCCGCCGGGCACCCCCGCCGTTCCGATACCGGCGAGCACCGACATGAGCACCACCACGATCTGCTGCCCGAGCGTGAGCTCGATGCCGTAGACCTGCGCCAGGAAGAGAACCGTGATTCCCTCGAAGAGCGCCGTGCCGTTCTGGTTCGCGGTGGCGCCCACCGTGAGCACGAAGCGCGACACGCGCGGCGGCACGTCGAGCTTCGACTCCGCCGTCTCGAGCGCCTTCGGCAGCGTGGCGTTGCTCGACGAGGTCGAGAATGCGTAGAGGTAGACCTCGCGGCATGCGGCGAAGAATTCCCACGGCGAGCGTCGCGCAAGAAACCGAAGCATGAGCGGGTAGACGACGAATTGCTGCAGCGCCAGCGCGAGCACCACCACGCCGACATACGCCGCGAGCGAGCGGAAGACGCCGATCCCGTTCACGAACGCCGCGTTCAGCACGAGCGCGAAGACGCCCGCCGGCGCGA
>VGXK01000021.1 GCA_016873355.1 Phycisphaerae bacterium
GGGGTCGTTGCTGCCGAGGCGTACGATCTCCCCCTGCTCGAGCACGCGCAGGAGCTTCGGCTGCATGGCGAGCGGCATGTCGCCGATCTCGTCGAGGAAGAGCGTGCCGCCGTCGGCGTACTCGAAGACCCCCTCGCGATCGCGGTCGGCGCCGGTGAATGCGCCGCGCACGTGTCCGAAGAGCTGATCCTCGAGCAGGCTCTCGCTCTGACCCGCGGCGTTGAAGGTGGCGTAGCGCTTCTCGCGGCGCTTCGAGTGGCGGTGGATCGCCCGCGCGACGAGCTCCTTGCCGGTGCCGCTCTCGCCGGTGATGAGCACGGGAATGGTGCTCGGCGCCACCTGCTTGATGAGCGCCACCACCTTGCGCATGCCCGCCGAGTCGCCGATGATTCCCTCGAATCCGTACGCCGCGTCCACCTCGCCGCGCAGGCGCTCGTTCTGATGTCGCAGCAGCACCGTCTCGGCGGCGCGATGCACGAGGTTGCGGAAGACGACGAGGTCGAGCGGCTTCTCGATGAAGTCGTACGCGCCGCCCTGAAGCGCCGCCTTCGCGGTGGGCACGTCGCCGTGCGCGGTGACCATGATCGTGGCCGCGTCCGGCTGGAGTTCGCGCTGGAGCTTCAGCACTTCCAGGCCGGCGGTGCGGCTCTCCATCACCAGGTCCGTGACGATCACGTCGAAGGCGCCGTGGCGGATCTCCTGATCGGCCTTGGCGAGCGAGTGCACGATCGTGCAGACATGTCCCGGACGCCGAAGCGCCTCCGCCATCGTCTCGGCGTGTTCCACCTCGTCGTCGACGATCAGGACCTGCGCGTGGATGTCGGACGCCGGCGCGCGGGAGTCGCTCATCGGAGGGGCGGATTGTAGGGTGTCGCGCGCGGGGCTGCCGATATCCGGCATCGATGCCCCACCGCCGTAGCATGTCGTCCGTGGCCGCCGTCTCCTCCACTTCGACTCGCTCGCGACGGGAGCCGGTGATCGATCGCGTGCGGCGAGGACAGGTGAAGGGCGCCGCGATCTGGTTCACGGGCGTCGGCGGCTGCGGCATGAGCGCGCTGGCGCAGATGTTCGCGGAGCGCGGCGCGCGCTGCGCCGGAAGCGACCGGGCGGCGTCGTCCGTCACGCGCGAACTCGAGCGACGCGGCATCACGGTCTGGTTCGACCAGTCGCGCGGCGAACTGCCCGAGCGCTGCGACGTGGTCGTGGCGAGCGCCGCGATTCCGCTCGACCACCCCGAGCTGCTCGCGGCGCAGCGGCGCGGCATTCCGATGCTCTCGTACGCGGAAGCGCTCGGCTGCGCGCAGGCGGGACGCACCGCCGTCTGCGTGGCGGGAACGCACGGCAAGAGCACGACGACCGCCATGCTCGCCACCGCCGCGATCGAGGCGGGACTCGATCCGAGCGTGATCGTCGGCGCGACCTGCCCGCAGCTCGGCGGCGGAAGTCGTCTCGGTTCGGAGACGATTCCCGCGGGCTCGCTCGCGGGTCGCCCCGGCGTGCTCGTGGCGGAGGCGTGCGAATTCAACCGCAGCTTCCATCAGCACCGGCCCACCATGGCGCTCGTCAACAACGTGGAGGAGGATCACCTCGACTGCTACGGATCGCTCGAGCAGATCATCGAGGCCTTTCGCGGATTCGCGGAGCGACTGCCGCCGGCGGCGGCGGGCGGGCGCCTGCTGATCGCCCACGAGGGAGCGCATCGGCGCGAGATCGCGTCGGGACTCGTCTGCGCCGTCTCGACCTTCGGGTGGGATCCTTCCGCCGACTACGCGGTGTCGTTCGTGGACGACGCCGCGGGCGCGGGCCCGCCGCACGATCGAGCCGTCGACGCGGCGCCCGACGCACGGATCGTGCGCGTCGTCCATCAGGGCGAGGAGGTGCTCCGCTTCGCGCGGCCGATGCCGGGCGAGCACAACGCGCTGAACGCCGCCGCCGCGGGAATCCTCTCGCTGTGGCTCGGCGGCGAGCGCGACGCGATCGAATCCGCGCTCGGCCGCTTCGGCGGACTCGAGCGCCGCAGCCAGAGGATCGGCGAACGATCGCTGCCCGACGGCGGCCGCGTGATCGTCTACGACGACTACGGCCACCACCCCACCGAGTGCCAGGTCACGCTCCGCGCGATCCGCGACCTCGAGCGGCCGTCGCGCCTGATCTGCGTCTTCCAGCCGCATCAGCACAGCCGCACGCGCTTCCTGCTCGAGCAGTTCGCGGAGAGCTTCTCCTGCTGCGACCTCGTGATCGTGCCGCCGATCTACTTCGTGCGCGACAGCGAGCAGGAGCGCACGCGCGTGAGCGCCGAAGATCTCGTCGAGCGGCTCCGCGCACGCGACGTGCATGCGATCCATCTCAACCACTTCGATGCGATCGTCGAGCATCTCGACGTCGTCTGCCGCGACGGCGATCTGCTCGTCGTGATGGGCGCCGGGCCGGTCGGGAGCATCGCCTACGATTTCCTCCGCGGCCCCGACGGACGAGCCGCCGACGCCGCGAACGCCGACCCGCCGACATCGAACGAGCCGTGACCACGATCGTGAGCCCCTCCGGCACCGCCGCCCTCTTCGCCGATCTTGCGGTGCGCGTCGAGACCGATGCGCCGCTGGCGGCGCACACCTGGTTCGGCATCGGCGGCCGCGCCGACGTGCTCGTGCATCCCATGGACGACGCGTCGCTCGCCACCCTGCTGCGCCGCTGCCATCAGGGCGGCATTCCGGTGCGCGTGCTCGGGTCGGGCGCGAACCTGCTCGTCTCGGACGAAGGCGTCGACGGCGTGGTGGTGAAGCTCGACGAGCCGGCGTTCCGCGAGGTGAAGGCGAACGCGGTCGGCTCGCTCGAGGCGCTGCGGGCCGGCGCCGGCGCCGATCTCGCGAAGCTCGTGAACGATTGCGCGCGTCGCGGACTCGACGGTCTCTCGCCCATGGCGGGAATTCCCGCGAGCGTCGGCGGCGCGATCCGCATGAACGCGGGCGGCCGCTTCGGTTCGATCGGCGACGCGGTGCACGCGGTGGCCCTGCTCGAGCCCGACGGATCGCTCAAGGTCTTCCCCGCGGGCGAGATCCGCTTCGGGTACCGCGAAACGAGCCTGCCGGCGGGCGTGGTGCTCTGGGCGTCGTTCGCGCTCAGGGAAGAAGATCCGCTCAAGGTGCGCGAACGCGTGAAGGAGATCTTCTCGCACAAGAAGTCCACGCAGCCGCTGGCGGAACACTCGGCCGGGTGCGTCTTCCGCAACCCCCGGAAGGTCGGCGCCGAAGGCGCCGCGAGCAATGCGGGGCACGGCGACACCACGGGCGAGCGCGAGAGCGCGGGCCGGCTCATCGATCTCGCCGGACTCAAGGGCCGTTCGATCGGCGGCGCCCGCGTGAGCGATCGCCACGGCAACTTCGTCACCGTCGCACCGGGCACGCGCACCGCCGACGTGGAGGCGCTCATCCGCCTCATCCGCGAGCGCGTGCGCGAGACGAGCGGCATCGAGCTCGACACGGAAGTGGTCATCTGGAGGCGCGGCGAAGCGTGAATCGCCGGCGCGGTCGCTCGCGCCGATCACGACGCAGGGAGTGAAGCCATGAAGGTGCTCGTGCTCAAGGGAGGTCCGGACGCCGAACGCGACGTGAGCCTGAAGAGCGGCTCGATGGTGGCGGCGGCGCTTCGTCGCGCCGGGTGCGAGGTCGTCGAGGCGGCGATCGAGCGCCCCGACGCCGCGGCGCTCGCCGCGCTCGAAGGCGAAGTGATCTTCCCGGCGCTGCACGGACCGTGGGGCGAAGGCGGTCCGCTCCAGGAACTGCTCGAAGCGGACGGCCGGCCGTTCGTGGGCTGCCGCGCCCGCGCCGCGAAGCTCGCCATGGACAAGCTCGCCACGAAGACGATCGCCCGGCGGATCGGCGTGCCGACGCCTCCGTCGCGCGATCTCACGCCCGGTGACCGCTGCGACCTTGCGCCGCCGCTCGTGCTGAAGCCGATCGACGACGGTTCCACGGTGGACGTGCTGATCTGCCGCACCGAATCGGAAGTGCGCGAGGGACTCTCCGCGCTGATGGAGCGCCGCGAGCGTCCGCGCCGGCGCGTCATGGCGGAGCGATTCATCGAGGGTCGCGAGATCACCGTGGGCTGGGCGCTCGATCGCATCCTTCCCGTGATCGAGATCGTGCCGGCCGAAGGCTTCTACGACTACGAAGCCAAGTACCTGCGCGACGACACCGAGTACGTGGCGGATCCGCACCGCGCGGAGTCGTGGGCAAACACTCGCTCGCGCCGGACTCCGCTGCCGGCGGCGATCGTGGAACGGGCAAGCGCCGACGCGCTGCGCCTCATCGAGGCGCTCGGCGCCCGCGACGTGGCTCGCGTCGACTTCATGGTGGACGACGACGGCGCGTGGCTGCTCGAGGTCAACACGATGCCCGGATTCACCGACCATTCGCTCGTGCCGAAGGCGGCGGCGCACGCGGGACTCTCCTTCCCCGAGCTCTGCCGCGGCCTCGTGGAACGGGCGGCGCTGCGCGGTCGGGAGGCGCACGGCACGCCGTCGCGGAACCAGCCGCCGCACGGCCCCGGCGATGCTGGCGGCGACACGACCCGCGCCGACGCCGATCGCGGCGCAACGCTCGAGTCACGCTGAGCGTCCGGTGCGGACTCCATCGCGGCGCCGGCCATTACGCTGGTACGCGCGCCGTCGATGCGACGGCGCCATCCGCATTCGCGCGTTCGCGCGCAGGAGGCCAGCATGCCGCCCCGGACTTCCCCGAACGATCCTCGCCGACGCCGCACCCGCACGTGCACTTCGGCCGGACGCGGCTGCGTCCGCGCCCGCATCGCGGCGACCGCCGCGCTCGCCGCGGTTCCGCTCCTCACCGGGCTCGCCGACGCCGACCTGCTCGAATCGCGCGGCGCGGTCGACGCCGTCACCGTCTTCCGTGGCCAGGCGCTCGTGTCGCGCCTCGTCGACCTGAAGGGCCCGGTGGGCCTGCGCGAAGTGGTGGTCACCGAACTTCCCGAGTTCATCATCCCCGCGAGTCTCTACGCCGAGAGCGCCGACGGCGTCGAAGTGCGCTCCGTCAGCTACCGGGTGCGCCCGCTCGCCGAGGACGCCCGCGAGAGCGTGCGCGAGCTCGAGTCGCGGCTTCGCGCCGTGAAGGACAAGATCGACGCGGTGCGCAGCAATCAGGCGTATCTCGAGTGGCAGCGCCAGTACATCGAGAAGCTCGAGAACTTCCTCACGGTGACGGCGGCGGTCGAGAATTCGCGCGGCGTGCTGAACGCGGAGACGATCTCCAAGATGACCGAGCTCATCCTGAAGCAGCGGCTCACGCAGACCGAGACCGGCCGCACGCTCGCGCTCGAGCTCCGCGCGCTCGAGGAGGAGAAGCAGCTCGTCGAGCGCGAGCGCGAGACGATCTCCGCCCGCACCTCGCGGAGCGCCCGCGAGGCGGTGATCTTCGTGAACCAGACCGCGCCGAACACGCGCCTGCGCCTGAACTATCTCGTCGACCGTGCGTCGTGGTCGCCGTCGTACAACCTTCGCGCCGCGTCGCGCTCGGAGCGAGCGGGCGATTCCGGCGAAGTGACGATCGACTACCAGGCGTCGATCCAGCAGATGAGCGGCGAGGACTGGACGAGCGTGCAGCTCACGCTCAGCACCGCCACGCCGGCGCTCGTGGCGAGCGCACCGCCGCTCGAGACGCTCGTGATCGCGCTGGCGCCGCCCGCGCCCCCGGCGTCGAAGGGGGCGGGCGGAGGCGGCGGCGACATGGGCTACGCCGTCGCGATGAAGTCCGTCGAGATGCGCAAGCGCCAGGCCGAGGACAACCGCAACGTCATGGTCGGGCAGGGGCAGTCCGCGGCCGTCGAGGACGCGTCGGCGCCCCATCAAATGCTCGGCGAGGGCGAGGGCCGGGGCTTCAGCGCTCAGGCGCTCGCCGACTCGATCACGGCGGGCAACGATTTTGCGCTCAACCGCGTGGCCGCCGAAGGCCAGCTGCTCGACGTGCTCACGGCGGAGCGCTTCGACCGTCGCGACAAGTCGACGAAGATTCCGACCGAGCCGACCGTCTCCGAATCGGTGAGCGTCACCTACGGCATCGCCGCTCGCACCAGCGTGCCCAGCCGCACCGATCAGCAACTCATCCAGATCGCGCGCATCCAGGCGCCGTCGACCTTCGACAAGGTGGCCACGCCCGTGCTCACCGCGAACGTCTTCGATGAGGCGACGATCACGAACACGAGCGACATGGTGCTGCTCGCCGGTCCGAGCGCCAGCTACGCCGGCGGCGAGTTCGTCGGCCGCGGCTCGGTGCCGACCGTGGCCGTCGGCCAGGTCTTCAATGCCGGCTTCGGCATCGATTCGTCGCTCCGCGCGTCGCGCGAGCTCGTCGAGCGCACGGAGACGACGCAGGGCGGCAATCGCGTGGTGAACTTCACCTACCGGCTCAGTCTCGAGAACTTCTCCAAGAAGCCCGTCGCGGTGCGGCTCATGGAGCGCCTGCCGCATCCGAAGGGCAACGACATCAAGCTCACGCTCGTGAGTTCCGGCACCGAGAGTCAGCCGCTCAGCACCGATCCGGCGTTCGAGCGCACCCAGCGCAAGAACGGCCTGCTTCGCTGGGATCTCGTGATTCCCCCCGATCGCGGCGCCGCCGATCCGTACACGCTCGACTACCGATTCCAGCTCGAATACGACCGCCAGATGTCGATCGGCCAGTCGACGAACTGACGCGCGGAAGCGGCGGCGCTCGATGCCGTCGGCGTGCGACGGCCAGGGCGCCGCGGGCCGGATCGGCGCCGCGTCTGAAGTCCCGGCTCGGTTCGCTCCGATAGTGAAGGGTCATGCCGCTCTTCCGCCGCTCGAAGTCGACGCGACGGTCCCGTTCCGCCCCGGCGGACGCGCGCCGCGCCCCGCACCCCGCGGCGGCGGGAGCGGCATTTTCCCGCCTCGCGTCGGTTCGCACCCTGGCGCTCTCGGCGGCGTGGATCCTGGCGATCGGAGGCGCCGTGCTCGGCGCGTCGATCGGCGTGCCCGCGCTCGCCGCCCGCGCCGATCGGGCGCGACCCGAGGGAACGATCCGCGTGCACTTCCCCGGCGCGCCGAACTGGATGACCCCGCAGGATCTCGCACCGCTGGAGGAGACGGTGCGCGATCAACTGACGGGCAGTCCGTTCGATCAGGAGGGTCTCCGCGTGGCGGCGGACGGCCTCCGCGCGTCGGGGTGGTTCGCCGCCATCGAGCAGGTCGAGCGCACCACGCTCGACTCGATCGAGGTCCGCGCGGTGTGGGTGGAACCCACCGCGCTCGTGCGCGACCCCGACGGCGATCACCTGATCGACGCGGAGGGACGGCTGCTGCCGCGCAGCTATCGAGCCGGCGCCGCCCCCGCGTTTCCGCGCATCGACGGCGCGTCGGCCGCGCGACCCGCCGCCCCCGGCATGCGCTACAAGGGCGGCGACGTCGACGCCGCGCTCGCGGTGATCGCGGCGATCGCCGATCGGCCGTGGTCGACGCAGGTGGCCGCGATCGACGTCTCGCGCTATCGGCGCGACGGCGTGCTCTCGCTGCGAACCGGTCGCGACACGGTGATCCACTGGGGCCGCGCGCCGGGCGAGCCGACCGCCGCCGAAGTCCCCACGCGCCAGAAGCTCAGCTACCTGCAGTTCCTCTACGATCACTACGGCCGGATCGACGCGGTCGGCGAAGGCACGCTCGACGTGACGGGCGACTTCGTCGGCTCGCGCTCCTGAACGCTCCGGCCGTGCGGTGATCCATGCCCTCGGCGCCGGCGCTTCCGCGCGGACTCATCCTGCTCGCCTCGCTCTGGCTCTTCCTCTCGTGGATCGGGTCGATGGGCGTGCATCCCCCGCTGCTCGTGGCCACCTCGAGCTACACGCCTTCCGTGCGGCTCATGATGCTGTCGAGCGCGGTCGGCGCGCTCGTGGCGTGGCCGCTGCTGCGACTCTCCGCGGCGCGGACGCACGCTCCCGTCCGCGCGGTGCTGCTCGATCTCGCGGTCGTGCTCGGAATGCTCAACATGGTGCTCTGGCCGCTGCGACTCGTGACGCCGTGGCCGGTGGCGCGCATGGCCGTGCTCATGCTCATCCTGGCGGCGTGGATCGCCTGCGTCGCCGGCATCGTCTCGATCGGCTGGGGCTCGCGGCGCGGATGGGTTCGTGCGGCGGCGATGATCGCGGTGCTCGCGATCTCGATCGGCGCGATCGGCATCCGCGCGATCGCGCCGACGGCGCTTGCGCCCTTTCCGTGGGCGCTCGCGGGACCCGTCGAAGCGATCCTGACGATGACCACGCCCGGCGGCGCACCGCCGCTGACGAGCGAGCGCGCCGCGCTCGAGATCTCGGTGGCCGCGGCGCTCGCGGCGTGGTCCGCGGCGCTCGTGGTCTCCGCGGTTCGGCGTCGATCCGGCGCATCGAGCGGAGGGTTGCCGCGGACTCGACCTGCCGATACCCTCGCTGCATGGAACTGATCTCTCGCGCCGACAAGGAGCGGCTCGAGTCGCAGCTCGCCGAATGCATCGGCATGCGCAAGGCCATCGCCGAGCGCATCGCCGAGGCGCGGGCCCAGGGCGACCTCAAGGAGAACGCCGACTACCACGCCGCGCGCGAGGATCAGGGCCACAACGAGGCCAAGATCCGCGAGCTCGAACTGAAGCTCCAGCGCGTGCAGGTGGTGGGCGACGATCTCGAGGTTCCCGCCGACATGGTCTTCCTCGGGGCGGTGGTGCAGCTCCGCGAAGTGGGCGCCGCCCGCACCGAGCTCTTCAAGCTCGTGGGCGGCGTCACCGGCGAAGACGCCGAGTGGATCGAGGTGACCGTGTCGAGCCCGATGGGCGAGGCGCTCATGCGAGCCCGCATCGGCGAGACGATCCGGGTCACGCTTCCGCGCGGCGAAAAGCGCTTCGAGATCGTCGCGATCGTGGCGTAGCGCCCCGCCCGGCGCAGGGATCGGGGCGCGACGGAATCGGCGCGTGTGGCACCTTCTCATCATCCTTTGCGCGTTCGCGCTTCAGCTCGCGGTGGCGGGCTGGGTGGTGATCCGCAAGGGCGATCGGCCGCCGGTGGCGCTCGCGTGGGTCGTGGTGGTCATGGTGCTGCCGGTGCTCGGAATGGTCGCGTACCTCGCGCTCGGCGAGGTGTGGTTCGGGCGCTTCCGCATGCGCCGCCACGCCGAGATCCTGGCGCGGCTCGACACGCCGGAAGTGCACTGCCATCGCGATCCGCGCAGCATGCAGGTGAAGCTGGACGCCACGGAGCGGCAGCTGGCGCGCCTCGCCGAGAGCGTGAGCCACAGCCACGCCACGAGCGGCAACCGCATGTCGCTGCACAGCGACACGGACGAGACGCTCGATTCGATGATCGCCGACATCGATCGCGCGAAGGACCACGTGCACCTGCTGACCTACATCTACCTGGACGACGCGGCGGGACAGCGCATGTCGCAGGCGCTGCGGCGCGCGGCGAAGCGCGGCGTGGCGGTGCGCGTGCTCGTCGACGGACTCGGCAGCCGCGCGTTCCTGCGCGGCGAGCTCGCCCGCGATCTCGGCGTCGACTGCCGCGTGGCCGAGGCGCTGCCGATGAGCATCCTGCGCACGCTCGTGCGACGCGTCGACGTGCGCAACCACCGCAAGCTGCTCGTCGTCGACGGCGCCGTCGCGTTCACGGGCAGTCAGAACATCGCGGCGAAGGGGTTCGCGCCGAAGGCGCGCTACGCGCCGTGGGTGGATTGCAGCGTGCGCATCGAGGGCCCGCTCGTGCGCGAGCTCCAGCTCATCTTCGTGGAGGACTGGTTCCTCGACACGGGGCAGCACCTCGACGAGGCGCTCGAGATCCACCCCGAGTGGTTCGACGACGGCGTCGAGGCGCAGACGGTGGCGACCGGCCCGAACTTCAACAACACCGCCATGACGAGCCTGCTCCAGGCCGCGGTGCAGGTGGCCCGCTCGGAACTCGTCTTCACCACGCCGTACTTCGTGCCCGACGCGGCGCTGCACGAGACGCTCGCGGTGGCGGCGCGGCGCGGCGTGGAGACGCACCTGGTGGTGCCGCGTCGAAACGACAGCCTGCTCGTGGGACTCGCCAGCCGCAGCCACTACGAGAGCCTCATGGACGCGGGCGTGCGCATCCACGAGTTCACGGAGGGATTGCTGCACGCCAAGACGGTCACGATCGATCGATCGCTCTCGCTCGTGATGACGGCGAACCTCGATCGGCGCAGCTTCGAGATCAACTTCGAGCAGAGCGTGATCATCTACGACGACGATTTCTCGAGCTCGCTGCGCTTTCTCCAGCAGGGATACATGGATCGCTCCGTGCTGCTTTCGCCGCACGAGTGGCGCCAGCGACCCTGGCGAACGAGGCTGGCACAGAACGCGGCGGGACTGCTGAGCCCGCTGCTCTGAGCGAGCATCGTCCGAGCCTCGGCGACACCGCCGAGTCGCAGCGCCCCCGATCCGCAGCGCCGTCCGCCGCGCGTCAATCCTGCCGATTCACGGAGAGCGTCGAGCCGGGGACGATGCCCGGAATCGTCTGCACCCAGCCGTCGGGCCAGCGCACCTTCACGGTGAGCGGTCCCGAATCGGCGCCGAAACCGAAGTGCGCCATCGGCGCCCAGTTCGACATGAAGGGACCGCCGGCCCAGAGCCAGCGAGTCTGCGTGCGCCCCTTGGCGTCCTCGACCTGCACGCGCGAGCCGAGTCCGCGCGGATTCTTCGATCCGGTGCGCTCGTCCCGCAGCGTCACGAGCAGCCAATCCGCCGCCGGCGCGTGCTCGTTGCGCAGCAGTCGAAGCGGCTGATTGAGCCCCGCCACCACGAAGTCGAGATCGCCGTCGCCGTCGAAATCGGCGCAGACCGCGGCGCGATCGCGGTGCGGCGTGGTCATCGCATCGCCGCCGCCGACCCGCTCGAATCTCGCGCCGCGCCGCTCGAGCACGAGCGCCGGCTGCTCGTACGCCGAGTCCATCGTCTCGACCGTCGCCTGCGGATAGACATGCCCGTTGAAAGTGACGAGATCCTCGTCGCCGTCGTGATCGAGATCGGCGAAGACGCTCGCCCAGCCGAGCAGCGGACGGCTCGGTGCGCCGACGCCGTACTGGTTCGAACGATCGTCGAAGAACGCCTTCGGCGAATTCACGAGCAGCGTGTTCGTGTCGCTCGAGAAGACGCTGGTGAAGAGATCGGGCCGCGCATCGCCGTCGACATCGCCGACGGCGGTGCCCATGGTGGCCTGCGTGGAGCCCTCCAGGTTCGTCGCCGCGCCGCGCCGCAATCCCTCCTCCTTGAAGACGAGCGATCCCTGGTTCATGAAGAGGTGGTTCGCCTGGCTGTCGTTGCCCACGAAGATGTCGGGGCGCCCGTCGTCGTCGAAGTCGACCACGACGACCGCGAGTCCGAACGACGGCTTCACTGCGCGCAGACCGCTCGACTCGCTTCGATCGACGAAGGTCCCGTCGCCCCTGTTCTCGAGCAGCACGGTCGAGAGACCCGCATAGCCGCGAGGTCCCGACATGACCTCGACGCCCTTGAACATGGTCGGCGGATGGGGCGCCTTCGGGTCGAACGCAAGGTAGCGCGACACGACGAGGTCGAGGTCGCCGTCGCCGTCGAGATCCGCGAACGCCGCCTGCGAGCTCCAGCCGTCGACCGAGATGCCCGCGCGCTCCGTCACATCCTCGAAGCGACCGTTGCCGCGATTCCGCAGCAGCGCATCCTTGCCGAAGCAGGCGAGGTAGATGTCGTCGAAGCCGTCGGCGTCGTAGTCCCCCACCGCGCCGCCGAAGCTCCAGCGCGTGTGCGTGATGCCGCTCGTGCCGGTCGCGTCCTCGAAGGTACCGTCGCCCTTGTTTCGCAGCAGTTTCGCGCCGGGCCCCTTCTCCGTGTCGTCGAGCGTGGCGCCGTTGGGCACGAAGAGATCCAGGTGGCCGTCGTTGTCGAAGTCGATCGTGAGCAGCCCGGCGCCCTTCACTTCGAGCACGGCCGTGCTCGGCATCCTGCCCGAGGTGGTCGTGTGGGATGCGAGCCCGCTCGCGGCGCTTGCGTCGACGAAGGAGATCGATTCGGCGGCGGCGCTCGGCGCGGCTGGCGTCGCGGCCTTCGGCGGCACCGACGGCGCCTGCGGCGAGTGCGCACACGAGAGCGAAGCGACGAGCGCGGCGATCGAATTCACGGTTGCCTCCAGCGAGGGTTCTACATCACCGGCGGAGCGCTCGGCGGCGCGCTCGGCGGCGCGGTCGGCGGCGCGCTCGGCGGCGCGCTCGGCGG
>VGXK01000022.1 GCA_016873355.1 Phycisphaerae bacterium
CTCGCGCCCGAGCGTCTGGGAGCACGCGCAGAGCGACGCCCACAACTGCATGGGCCGCCGCTGTCCCACCTACGACAAGTGCTTCTACCAGGCGGCGCGTCGGCGCATGGAGCACGGCGATCTGCTGGTCTGCAATCACGCGCTCTTCTTCGCCGATCTCGCCATGCGCTCGCGCGGCGCGAGCTTCCTGCCGCCGTACCACCATGTCATCCTCGACGAGGCGCACGACGCGGAGATGGTGGCGTCGGAGCACTTCGGCGTGCGCGCGAGCGAGGCGGCGGTCGAACATCTCCTCCGATCGCTCCATCACCCGATGACGAACCGCGGTTTCCTCACGACGGTGCTGGTCGACGGCGGCGCGGATCCGATCATCGCCTCGGCGATCCGCGCGGTTTCGAGCGCGGCGGAGGCGAACCGCGCGTTCTTCGGCGCGGTCGGCGCGCTCGCGCTGCGCGACGAGGCCGAGAGCTCGTCGCGCCTGCGGGAGCCGCTCGACGGCGCGTCGGAGCTCGCCGCGCCGCTTCGAGACCTCGCCGCGGCGCTTCGGCTCTTGAAGGGCCGTTTCAGCGACGAGCAGGACGAATTCGAGATGAACGCGTACGCGGTGCGCGCCGCGGATCTCGCCGGCGCGGTCGAGACGCTCGCGGCGCAATCGATTCCCGGCTGCGTCTACTGGGCCGAACGAGGCGGCGGGGGACGGCGCGGCCGTGCACCGAACCGCCGCGGCTCGGTCGTCCTCCGCTGCGCCGCGATCGATCCCGCGCCGATTCTCGCGGAACATCTCTTCGGACGCGACTGCTCGGTGGTGCTCACGAGCGCCACGCTCGCCACGAGTCGCGGCGACTTTTCGCACGCGGCCCAGCGATTCGGCTGCCCGGACGCGACGACGCTCGAGCTCGGAAGCCCGTTCGACTTCGGCCGGCAGGTGCGCTTCGTCGTCGACTCGTCGATGCCGGCGCCCGATTCGCCGCACTACGCCGACTCGCTGGTGCCGCGCGTGCTTCGACACATCCGGGCCACCGACGGCGGCGCGTTCGTGCTGTTCACGAGCTTTTCGATGCTCGAGGAAGTCGCGAGCCGGCTGGAGGGGGAACTCGCGGCGGCGCGGCATCCGGTGCTCGTGCAGGGGCGCGGCGTTCCGCGCGGGTTGCTGCTCAAGCGCTTCCGCGAGGACGAACGCAGCGTGCTCTTCGGCACCGCGAGCTTCTGGCAGGGCATCGACGTGCGCGGTCGCGCGCTTCGCAACGTCGTCATCTGCAAGCTGCCGTTCGATCCGCCCGATCAGCCGCTCGTCGAGGCTCGCGCCGAGGCGATCGAGGCGCGCGGCGGCAAGCCCTTCATGGAGGATCAGCTTCCGCGCGCGGTGCTGCGCTTCCGCCAGGGTTTCGGGCGCCTCATTCGATCGAGCAGCGATACGGGACGCGTGGTCGTGCTCGATCCGCGCATCGTCACCAAGCGCTACGGCCGGCGCTTTCTCGAAGCGCTGCCCGAAGGCGTCGAACCGATCGACGACGGCCGTGAAGGCGACGGCGTCGACGAGTCGCCATGAGCGTGCCGATCAAGTACCGCGCGCCGCCGCCGAAGCCGCTCGACACGAAGATCGAGGTCGTCGAGAGCGCGGATGAGCTGCGAATTCACATTCCGGCGACCGCGTCGAGGGCCTCGATCATCACGCGGAGGGTGAGCGCGATCCTCTTCGCAAGCGTGGCGGTCGTCTGGACCGCGGTTCCAATCGCCATCATGATCGTCGAGGGGTTCCGGCTCATCGACGCGCTCGGCGAGTGCGTCGTCGTTGCGCCGATCTGGATTCATGCGGGCTACTTCCATTTCACGGCGCGGCGGCCAAGCACGGAGTCAACGGACATCGTTGTCGCGGCCGGAATCCTGGCGCTCACATATCGGCACGATGCGTCGTCGACGACGTGGCGCGTTGAAGCTGCATCCATCCAAAGCGTGCGGCAGAGGCCGCGTCATGTGAACACCGCCGGACAGATGAACTTCCATCTCGTCGAGGTTCGACACGCGACAGGCACGCTGAGAGCGCCTGTCCCGTCCGTTGAGGAAGCGGAATGGATCGTCACGCTGCTGCTCGAGCGCCTCGGTGGCCGTATCTGATTCCAAGCGCTGGGACCGGAAAAACGGGAGCGAGACCGAAGTATCCTCGGACACGTTGCCATATTTATGGCTCGATGCTACCGTCGAGCCATATGAAGTCGACTTTCGAGCTTCCCGACGCCCTGTTTCGGCAGCTTCGCGAACATGCGGCCCGCAACGGCACCACGATCAAGGCTGTCCTGCAGGCCGCGCTGCGGATGTACTTTCGAGGAGCCGGCAAAGGTCGCGCCCCCAGATTCAAGCTGCGAGACGGCTCCGTCCGCGGAATGAGACTGGTCCCGGGCGTCAATCTCTCCGACTGGAGCAGCATCAACGAGATCATCTATGAAGGCCGGGGCGGCACCGGGAGACCGAGTCGGTGATCGCCGTCGACAGCAACATTCTGGTCCATGCGCACTGGTTCGACTCTCCGTGGCACGCTCAAGCGAGCGAATGCATCGCATCGCTCGCGGAGTCTCGAGCGCCGTGGTTCATTCCTTGGCCTTGCATTCATGAGTTCCTGGCGGTGGTCACTCATCACCGGGTGTTCAATCCGCCTTCATCGATGGACAAGGCGCTGGCGCAGGTCGAACTCTGGCTTGAGTCACCCTCCCTGACGCTGCGGTCCGAGTCGGATCATCATCTGGAGACGCTGCGTCGGTTGCTTCAGGCCGGCAAGATCACCGGTCCTGCAACGCACGATGCTCGCGTTGCCGCCATCTGCATCGATCATGGTGTTCGCGAACTGTGGTCCGCCGATCGAGACTTCTCGCGCTTCAAGGATTTGCGAGTCGTGAACCCGCTTGTCGATCGCTCGTGACCGTGGCGGTCGTCCACCTCGAGCAGACCCGTCACGCCTTGATGATCGCGGGCCGGTCGAACGCGCCGCCGAGCACCTTCGACGACGGCGCCTTCATCCATTCTTCGAGCACCGCCGCGTACACGCCGCGGAAGTCGATGCCGAACTTGAGATCGCCCTGATCGAGGTCGGTGAGGCTCGGGTGGTTGCCGACGATTCCCGCCTTCACCATCGGTCCCATGAGGAACATCGGCGCCGCGGTTCCGTGATCGGTTCCCTGGCTGGCGTTCTGGCGCACGCGCCGGCCGAACTCGCTGAAGACGAGCGTGAGCACGCGCTCCTGGTTGCCCTGCGCCTTCAGGTCGTCGTTGAACGCCTTCATGGCCTCGGCGCACTGCCGCAGGATGTTGCCGTGCCCGCCCGGCTGATTCGCATGCGTGTCGAAGCCGCCCTTCGTCACGTAGTAGACGCGCGTGCCGAGCCCGTCGCGGATCATGGCGCCGACGATCTGCAGCTGCCGCGCGATGTCGCTCTGCGGATAGCGCACGAGCGGCTGCTTGGCCACCGCTTCGCGAATTCGATCGCTCGCCACCTGTGCGTCGAGCGCGGTGCGCATGAGGAAGTCGCGCTGCGATCCCGCCTCCGGCTCGCCCACCGCGCCCGCGCGGTTGATCTCCTGATACGGATCGTGCAGCGCCGGGTGCAACTCGTCGCCGAGCCAGCGGAAGAGCTGCGGATTCTCGAACGACACGGGCTTCTGGATCGAGCCCATCATCGCCAGCGGCGCCGAGCGCCCGATGTTCACCGCGCCCTCCGGAATCGGCGTGCCGTTGCAGGTGTTGTCGAAGTACCGCCCGATCCACCCCTCGCCCTTGCCGTCGAGCCGCGCCGTGTGCCAGATGTCCATCGACGCGAAGTGCGAGCGATTCGGATTCGGATAGCCCACGCCCTGCACGATCGAGACGAGGCCGTCGTCGTAGAGGCCCTTGAGCGCCTCGAGATTCGGATTGATGCCGAGCCCGCGATCCTTGTCGAGCTCGAGCGCCACGCCCGCGCCGCCGAGCGCCGTGGCGCCCGGCGCCGCCACCGCGAGCTGCGGCCGCGCATCGAAGTACTCGCGCATGCCGTACGGCACCACCGTGTTCAACCCGTCGTTGCCGCCGCCGAGCTGCATGACGACGAGAATGCGATCCTGCGGGACGCCCGGAATGCTCGTCTGCCCGGCGGTTCCCTGTACGAGCATTCCCGCCATCGAGCGCTGGATGAAGGCCGGGATCGTGCTTGCCATCGACGCGAGCGCGACGCCGTGCTTGATGAAGAGGCGTCGGCTGTAGGGAGCGAGCGGGTCGAAGCTCATGATCGGTCTCCGTTCGAACGGTTCGTTCGCGGCGCCGCGCACCTCGGAATCGGGCGCCGCGGGATCAACACAGCTGGTACTCCGGCATGGCGGAGATGAGGCAGAGCAGCGCAAGCAGGCGGTCCTTGTCGATCCGATCGCCCCGCTCGCGCAGGAACGCGCGCACTCGCTCGCGTCGCTCCTCCGCCGGCGGCGCGCCGAGCATGAATCGCAGCAGGTACTCGCTCACCGACTCGGGATCGGTCGACTTGTCGCCCAGGTGCGCCACGAGATGCGACGGGTCGTACTCCGCGTCGTCGACCTCCCACTGCGAGCCCGCGGGGCGCACGCCCGTCACGAGGTAGACGAGCACGTTCTGCCGCACGAAGAGCGTGGCGGTGTTGATCCACGCGCGGCCGCCGTCCCAGCCCTTCACGCTCGGCGGCTGGAAGAGGTCCTGGCCCATCAGGTCGAGCGCGCTCGCCAGCGCGCTCAGGCTGCGCGGCGGCGTGTGCAGTCCGCGCACCGCCTGCACCACGAGCTGCACGGGGCTCTTGATGAGCGACGCCGCATGCTCCGGGTCGTAGAAGTGCTCGCTCTTGAAGAGCGCCTTCAGCACGGGTTGAAGCTCGTACTTCGAGTCGCGCAGCCGCCGGCCCATCGCCTCCACGAACTTCGCGCGATCCTTCGAGAGCGCGCCCGGCAGATCGCTCACGAACGCTCGGTAGAGCTTGAGCGACACGAACTCCGCCGTCGGCTTCGACTCGAGGATGATGCGCACGAAGTCGTCGCCGTCGAAGCTGCCGTTGCGGCCGAGGATGGCCTTCGGTCCGCGATCGTGCGCGCCCTGGTCGAATCGGAACTCATCGTCCTCGTAGGTGTAGCCGGTGAGCGCGCGGGCGCCTTCCTTGATGTCGCGCTCGGTGTACTCGCCCTCGCCCATCGTGAAGAGCTCCATGAGCTCGCGGGCCAGGTTCTCGTTCGGCGACTGCCGGCGATTGCGGTTGTTGTCGAGGTAGCGCAGCATCGCCGGGTCGCGGATGATGCCGTAGGCGAGATCGCCGAAGTTCCCCGCCGCGTTCGCGCGGAAGAACTCGTTCTGGCGGAACATGTGCCAGCTGTCCTCGATCGTGCGGTATCCGGTGGCGAAGTGTCCGTGCCAGAGCAGCACGAGGCGCTCCTCGAGCGGACGCGGGCTCTCGATCATGCGCGCGAGCCACCACTTGCGCATCTCGGCGAGCTGGCGGCGATCGCTCTGCATCGCTTCGTTGCGCATGCGCTGGAAGCGCTCGAGCGCCGCTTCGTCGTTGTTGCGACGCGCCTCCTGCTGCGCGCGGCGCTCCTCGTCGGTCGCGGGACGGATGATGTTCGAGTCGAAGAGCGACGACTCGATCGGATCGGCGTCGATCTTCCGGAAGTCGACGAGCAGATCGACCGCGCGATCGAGACCGAGATTGGCGAGCGAGCGAACCTGCGCGGGCGTGCCGCCGAAGCCGGCTCGATTGAGAAGGTGGTGCGCCTTCCAGTAGTCGAACTTCTCGGGGGCGAGCGCTTTCAGCGTCGGGTTCGGCATCGGCGTGAAGGTTCGGAAACGAGTCTCCGGCGTGTCGATCCTCAGTTCAAGGGTACGGCTCCCGCGCGGGCGCCGCGCCCGGCACCATTGTTGATCGGCGCGAGCACGAGGCCAAGCAGAAGTCCGAGCGGAAGAAGCGTTGCCCAGGCGATTCGACCGGCGGCTTCCCCCGGTCGCCCGATGAAGCCGATCTCGAAGCAGGGGACGGCAACGGCCAGGTAGCCGAGGATTCCGAGGCTCCGATACCCCCTCCAGAGCAGCAGGGCCGCCGCCGGGAAGATCGCGCCGTAGAGGCCGAGGAATCGAAGGTAGATCGACTCCCCGCCAAGAAGCGGCGAGCCGGCGATCGCGCCGACCAGGAGCGCGACGACGACCATCGCGGTCGAGCCTCGAGCGTTCGGCGCCGCGTTCGGCGCCGCGCTCGGCGCCGCGCTTGACGCCGCGCTCGCGCGGAGCTCCCGCGCGTGCACCATGGCCGTGAACGAGCACTGAAGGAACCACCAGACGACGAGCGATCCGGTCGCCATCGCCCCCGCGGGCGAGTACGCCGACGCTGCGAAGAGCAGCATCGGAAGGAACGAAGCGCCGAAGACGATCCACGCGATCGGACCCGCGCCCGACGCCGCCACGCGCTGGAACGAGAGGTCCAGATGCGGACAGACGAGGAATCCGAGGGCGATCGCCGGCGCCAGCAACCAGAGCTCGCCCGGCGGCGCGGCGCCCTCGCCCACGCGCGACCACCCCTCGACGCCGTACGCCCACCAGAGCGCAAGCGATCCGAGCGTGACGATCGCGCCGAGCGTGCGCCACCCCGACTCGCCGCGCGATCCGGCCAGCGCGAGCGCCGCGAGCGACGCCGTCCCGAAGGACCATCCGAGCCACGCCGGAAGCGCCGAAACGCCGGCGCCGCCGAGCGCTTCCGCGGCCGCCGCCAGCGTCGGGTGCCGTACGGATCCGGCCATCCACGCCACGAAGAACGCCTGGAAGGAGATCGTCGCGAGCGAGAAGAGTCGAAGCAGCGAACGCCGCCGCTCGACGAACTCGCGCGAGCGCTCGCGCGTCCAGAGGAACCCGACGGCCGTCGCGCCCACCACGTTCACGATCGCGAAGAGCCAGAAGCCGCGCCATCCCCACTCGCGCAGCAGGATGATCGGCAGGTACATGCCGATGCACCAGGTCCAGCTCGACGCGAGAAAGAGCCCCCAGCCGACGGAACGCCACGCATCGTGGCGCGGCGGGCTCACCGCTCCGGCGCCCGCAGCCCGCGCGATTCGGCGAGCTGCGCCGCGCGCCGCTCGCCCGCCACGTCGCGAAGATCCGCGGCCTCGCGCCGCGCCGACCGCTCGCGGATCATGCGCTTGGGCGTGCAGTGGAAGGTGATCTCCACCTTGCCCACGCGCGGCTCGCGGCCGCGTCGGCGCACCTGCTGCCGGACGTCCATCTCGAGCCGGATGTTGAACTCGCCGCCGCTTCGCAGCTTCGCGTCGAGATCCTCCGAGTCGATGATGTGGTAGACGGCCGGGCCGATGCATGGCCGCAGAAACCGGTACTTCATCTCCTTGCAGACCACGATGAAGTCGCTGCCCACGCGCGAGAAGAGGTACATGCCTCCGGCCACCTCGCTGTTGCCGAGCAGCGCCGCACCGGCCATCGCGTTGTACCAGTTGCGGTTCACGCGACGGAACGGAAGCACGGCGGTGAAGCGCTTCGCGTCGAGGCGCTTCATGGTGATGCCGCTGCGGAACGCGTACGGCAGCCAGATGAGCGAGCAGACCTTCTGCCAGAAGCGGTTCCGCGTGCTCAGCCGCGAGATGAACGCCTCGAGCCGCTGCATGCGCGAGAGCGAGGCGGGTTCGGTGCGATCGTCCTCCACGAGGATCTTCCGGCGCGAGGAGCGCAGCGCTTCCAGCGAGCCGAGTCCCTCGCGATCGATCTTCACCGTCGTCATGGGGGTCCGCATCTTAGCCGCGAGGCTCCGGACTTGTGCCGGACTTCGTCCGCAGGGAGAATGCGAAACGGACCCCTTCACGGAGGCAACGCGTGGCCAATCGGACCCGATCGATCGCCGTGGGATTCGCCGTCGTCGCGCTCGCGACGGCGTTCGCGAGTTCGTCGTACGCCCAGGAGACGCGGGGCGAGTCGTCGGGCGACTCGGCGCCGTCCGCCTCGAAGTCGCCGCCGGCGACCTCGACCGGAACGCAGGCGCCCGCGTCGAAGGCGCCGCCGCATCCCGAGGTCATCGACACGCGGCCCTACGCCGAGGCGAAGGCCGCCGCCGAGAAGGAGGACAAGTGGTTCCTCGTCAAGGCGACCGCGGTGTGGTGCATGCCGTGCAAGCAGATGGATCGCACGACCATGGTCGACCCGAAGGTCGTCGAGTGGCTCAAGAAGAACGCGATCATCGTCTCCGTCGACGTCGACAAGGAGCCGGCGCTGGCCAAGTCGCTCGAGATCGCCGCCATGCCGACGACGATCGCCTTCCGCAAGGGCGAGGAATTCGATCGCATCGTGGGCATGCGCGCCGCGGCGCCGTTCCTGGCCTGGCTCGAGGGGATGGCGCAGGGCAAGAAGTCGATTGAAGCGGTCCGCGCCCGCGCGGCGGCGCGTCCCGACGGCACGATCGATGTCGACGCGCGCTGCGAGGAGGCGCAGGCGCTGGTCCAGGCCCGCAAGTACGCCGAAGCGACCGCCGCGTACGAATGGCTCTGGCGCCACATGCTGGAGCATGATCCGTCGATGGGAGGCGTGCGGATTTCGTTCATGGCCACCAACATGCAGGAGCTGGCGGCACGGAGCCCCGATGCGAAGACGCGCTTCACGGCGCTGCGCGACGAAGCGGCGAAGGGACTGGCCGACGAGAAGGTCGACGCACGATTGCTCGGCGACTGGATCGTGCTGAACAAGGTGATCGGCGACGACAAGGCGACGCTCGACTGGTTCGATCGCGTCAAGGGCGACCGGCGATGGCGCGAGCTCGTCCGCCGGCAGGTCTATCTCCGGGAGCTGCTCATGGAGAACGGGCGACTCGGCGACTACGGAGCACTCATCGAGGATCCGGTGGAGGAGATCCGCGACAACCATCGCGTGGCCTCGTTCGATCACGGCATGCCGGAGGGCATCGACGCGGAGCAGAAGGCGGGGATGCTCGAGTCGATGCATCTCTACTGGCGCGAGCAGTGCGCCGTGGTCTACGCGGCGGTGCTGGCCGCCGGACGCGAGGAGGAGGCACTCGCCGCCGCGAAGGAGGCCATGAAGTTCGATTCGGGCGCGGCGATGGTGAAGAGCCTCGTCGCCAAGGCGCTCGAGGCCGACCAGGCCCGCCAGGTCCAGATCGAGTGGATCGACGCGGCGCTGGCGGCATCGAAGGCGACCGAGGGCGATGCGGCGCCGAAGCCGCCGGAAGGCGCGGCTTCGATGTCGTCCGACGACGCGAACTCGCGAGCGCTCGCGGCGCTGCCGCGACTCCGCTCGAAGGCCGCGGCGGCGCTGAAGAGCGCCGAGTCGGCGGCGCCGAAGGCCCCCGGTGCCGGATCGACCGGAACGCCGTCGTCCGGCACGCCGCCGAAGTCGACGCCGTGACGGTTGCGCCCTCGGTCGGCGTCTGCTCCTGGAGCCTGCGCCCGGAATCGACCGACGCGCTGATCGAAGCGCTCGCCGCGATTCCGATCGACTCGGTGCAGTTGGCGCTCGTGCCGCTCATCGAACATCCGCGCGAGTGGTGCGACGCGATTTCGCGCCTGCGCTCGCGCGGCGTCCGCATCCAGAGCGGCATGATGGCCGCGATCGGCGAGGACTACTCGACGCTCGAGTCGATCTCGCGCACGGGCGGATTCCGGCCCGACGCCACCTGGAAGGGCAATCTCGAACGAGCGCTGCGACTGGCGGACCTCGCCGCCGAGGGCGGACTCGTGCTCGTCACCGTGCACGCGGGATTCATTCCCGAGCGGCGCGACGATCCGGAGCGCGCACGCATGGTCGAGCGGCTGCGCATCGTGGCGGACGTGTTCGCCAGGCGCGGCGTGTCGCTGGCGCTCGAAACGGGACAGGAACGCGCGGGAACGCTCGTGGAATTCCTTCGCGAAGCCGCGACTCCCACGCTCGGCGTCAACTTCGATCCCGCGAACATGCTCCTCTACGGCATGGGCGATCCGGTCGAGGCGCTCTCGCAGCTCTCGCCGTGGGTGCGGCAGGTGCACGTCAAGGACGCTCTGCCCGCCGAGCGCCCCGGAACCTGGGGGCAAGAAGTTCCCGCCGGCGCCGGCGCCGTCGATTGGAAGCGCTTCGGCGACATCGTGCGCAGGCTCGATCCTCCGGTCGACCTCGTGATCGAGCGCGAGCAAGGGGGTCGGCGTCTCGACGATGTCCGCACCGCGCTGACGCTCGCGCGTTCTATGCTCTCGCGCTGACGCTCGCGCATTCCATGCTCGCGCATGGACGCGCCCCCGAGCGAGCCGTCCGCGCCACCTCCCATGCCCACCTACCGCTACGCCATCGTGAACAAGGACGGCAGCGACGGCGAGACCTTCGAGATCTTCCAGCGCATCAGCGACTCGCCGCTGTCGACGCATCCGGAGTCGGGACTTCCGGTGCGCCGCGTGCCGGTGGCGCCGTTGTTCCAGGCGACCACGGAGAAGTCGAAGCTTTCGAACAAGAACCTCGATCGTCTCGGCTTCACCAAGTACGAGCGCTCGGACAAGGGCATCTTCGAGAAGAAGGCGGGGCAGGGGCCGGATGTCCTCCGCGCGGACTGACAAGGAGAAGTCCCGCATCGAGCAGCTGCGCGAGCTGCTCCACCGCGCGAACCACGCGTACTACGCCGACCACGCGCCGTTCATGGCGGATTCCGAGTTCGATCGGCTGCTCGAGGAACTCGCCGCTCTCGAATCGAAGCATCCCGAGCTCGCCGATCCGACGAGCCCCACGCAGCGCATCGGCGGCGCCCCGATCGACGGCTTCGAGAGCGTCGCGCACTCGGTGCCGATGATGTCGATCGACAACACCTATTCGATCGACGACTTCCGCGCCTGGTACGAGCGCTGCGCCGAGTCGCTCGGAAGGCAGCCCACCGTCACCTGCGATCCGAAGATCGACGGCGTGGCGGTGAGCCTTCGCTACGAGAAGGGCGCGCTCGTGCTGGCGCTCACGCGCGGCGACGGCGTGCGCGGCGACGCGATCACCGCCAACGCGCGCGTGATCCGGAGCATTCCGCTGCTGCTGCGCGGAGGCGAGTCGGCGACGCCGATTCCGGAGGTGCTCGAAGTCCGCGGCGAGATCTTCATGCCCACGCCCGAGTTCGAGCGCATCAACCGCGAGCGCGAGGCGCAGGGCGAGCCGCTCTTCGCGAACGCGCGGAACTCGACCGCCGGAACGCTCAAGGGGCTCGACCCTGCTCGCGTGCGCGCGCGGCGCCTTCGCTTCGTCGCGCACGGGGCGGGAGAAGTGCGCGGCCTCGTCGGCGCCGACGGCGGACCGGTCGGCGGCTACTTCGACTTCCTCGACGCGGTGCGGGTGCTCGGCGTTCCCACCTCGCCGCTCACGCGCCGCTGCGTCACGCTCGACGAGGCGGTCGGGGCGATCGAGTCCTTCCGCGATCAGCGAGCCGAACTCGACTACGGCGTCGACGGCATCGTCGCGCGGATCGATCGCTTCGACGAGCAGACGCGGCTCGGCGCCACCTCGAAGGCGCCGCGCTGGGCCGTCGCGTTCAAGTACCCGGCGGAGCGCCGCGAGACGGTGCTCGAGAAGGTCGACTGGCAGGTGGGCAAGGGCGGCACGCTCACGCCTCGCGCGACGCTCGCGCCCGTCTTCGTGGCCGGCACCACCGTTCGGCACGCCACGCTCCACAACATCGAGGAGATCCGGCGCAAGGACCTCCGCATCGGCGACGCGGTGATCGTGGAGAAGGCGGGCGAGATCATTCCGCAGGTGCTCGAGCCCGTGCTGGCCAAGCGCACGCGCAGCGCGAAGCCGATCAAGCCGCCCCCGAGGTGTCCGTCCTGCGACGGCGAGGTCTCGCAGGAGGGCCCGAAACTCTTCTGCACGAATCCCGGCTGTCCGGCGCAGTTGCGCGAGAAGCTCAAGTGGTTCGTCGGTCGCGGGCAGATGGACATCGACGGTTGCGGCGAGAAACTCGTCGATCAACTCGTGGACGCGGAGCTGGTCCACTCCTTCGCGGACCTCTTCCGGCTGAAGCGAACGCAACTGCTCGAGCTCGAGCGCATGGGCGAGAAGAGCGCCGACAACCTGCTCGAGGCGATCGAACAGGCGAAGCAACGCGGGCTCACGCGCGTGCTCGCGGGACTCGGCATCCGCCATGTCGGCGAAAGCGCCGCCAAGACGCTC
>VGXK01000023.1 GCA_016873355.1 Phycisphaerae bacterium
CGCCACCTCGTGGCATTGGCGCAGCGCCGTGCGCGAGCGCGTGCGCGCCGACCGTCGCTTCGACGAAGTGCGAGGCCTGGCGAACGCGCTCATGTTCCAGATCCACGACTCGATCTCCGATCTGAACGGTTCGCGGCCGGCTCGCGAGCTGCTCGTGACGACGGCGATGCAATACCTGACGAGCCTCGCCGCCGAGAGCGGCGGTGATCCGGCGCTGCTCATCGAGGTCGCGGCCGGGCACGAACGCCTTGGCGACCTGCTCGGCAATCCGAACAGCGTGAATCTGGGCGACACGGGCGCGGCGCTGCGCGAGTACGAGCACGGGCTGGAGATCCTCGCGTCGATCGGGGAGCCCGAGTCGGACGACCGATTGCGGCGCGCCGTGGCGTCGCTCGAGAACCGCAGCGGCGACGTGCGGACGGCGCGAGGGGAGCGCGAGACGGCGGTCGAGCATCATCGGCGGGCGCTCGAGCTCATTCGCGGGCCTTCGCGCGATCCGGCGAGCGCGCTGCCGCTTGCGGAGCGGCGCATCGAGGCGGCCACGATCCTGAAGATCGGCGACGCGCTCAGCTGGAACTCGGATCTCGCCCCGGCGCTCGCGTCGCTCGAGCAGGCGACCGCGCTCCTGCGTGCGATCGCCGAGTCGCCGGACTCGGTCGATCGAGATCGCTTCAATCTCCAGATTGCGCTCAACAAGGTCGGCTTCGTGCTCGGCCGGATCGGCCGCCTCGACGAGGCGCTCGAGCGCCAGCAGCAGGCGCTCCAGGTCGCCGAGCAGCTCGTGCGCGTCGAGCCCGGCAGCGCCGTTCGTCGGCGCAGCGTGGAGATCATCCGCAACCAGCTCGGCGCGATGCTGCTCGAACTCGGCCGCACGGACGAAGCGATCGCGCAGATCGAGTCCGCGCTCGCGTCGGTGCGCGAGCGCGTGGACGCCGATCCCGGCAATCGACAGGCGCAAGCCGATCTTGCGTACACGCGGAACAAGATGGGGGAGGCCCTCTGGGTGCGATCGGCGGCGGACGCGCTTCCGCACTTCCAGGAGGCACTCTCGATCCGCAAGGAGCACAGCGACGCCGATCCCGGCAACGCCGTCGCGCATCGCAGTCTTGCGGTGTCGCACCTCAAGGTCGGCGAGTGTCGACTCGTCCTGGCGCGCGAGCGCGGAGCGCCGAAGCACGCGGCAGCATCGCACGCCAGGGCGGCGCGCGAGCACTTCACGGCGTGCGCGGACATGCTCGAGGCGCTTCGCGAGAAGGGCACGCTTGCCGAGGTCGATGCGGCGATGCCCGGTCAGGCCCGGTCATCCGCCGCCGAGTGCGACGCGCTGCTCGCGGAACTCGGCGTGGGCGGCGCGCCGCACTCCGGGCAGCGCTCGCAGTCGGGCGCAAGCAGGTAGCCGCAGCGCAGGCAGGCGCCGCGTCGACGGCGCCACCGAAGCCGCACGATCGCCAACACTGCGAGCGGCAGCCACGCGATCGCGCCGTAGCAGAGCGAGCAGAGCGCGAAGCCCGGCCACACGGGGCGCAACGGCAGGCCTGGAATCGCCCACATGGCGCGCTGCAGCGCCGACGCATCGATGATCCATGCGTAGCGCCAGCCGTCGGCTGGCGGCAGGCCCCTCGTCGCCGGGTCGAGCCAGCGCTGATCGTCGCCGGGAACCGAGCGGTGTTCGCAGCAGAGCGCGGGCCACGGCCATCCCGTCGCCCACACGATCTGGTGATACGTGACCGGCTCGTTCCGCTCGATCCGGATTCCGTGGATCCACCAGCGTCCGTGCGCGACCCCCGCGCCGAACGCGTCGTAACCCGTGTCGGGTCGATCGGGCCAACCGGGCGCGGGAGCGATCGCCCAGCCCGGCCGCCTGAGTTCGAGCTCCATCGTCGCGATCGGGCGAAGCGCGAACGCCCATGAAACGACGACCGTCGCGAGCGCTCCGACCACGAGGGCGATCATCGCGCTCGCCGCCCACGGGGTCCATGCGCGGCGCCGCCGTCGCGTCCCGAGGTAGCCTTCGTGCGGAGGAACTGCCATGACGATCGACTTTCGATTCTCGCCGAACGTGGCGGTGCAGGTAAGGGAACGCTCCCGGGCGGTCGCGTTCTATCGAGAAGTGCTGGGATTCGAAGTGCTGAAGGAAGGCGCGACCGAAACGAAGCTGCGAAAGGGGCCGATGACCTTCTTCGTCGAGGGGATCGACGGCGCGTCCGCGTCGAGCGCCGCGTCGACGGCCGGCGCCGGCCCTGCGCCGAACGGCGCGAAGACGCCCGGCACGACCTTCTGGGAATTCGAAGTCGCCGACTTCGCCTCCGCCGAAACGGCGCTGCGAGGCGCCGGCTGCCGCGAGACCTCGCGCTATGCGCCGACGAGCGCCATGTTCGCGGATCCCTACGGTCTTCGATTCCACGTCTTCCAGACCGGCACCGATCTGCCGGACTGCCCGTGAGCGCGGCGCGCATCGGCCCGATCGCGATTCTCACGGGCGCCGGGATCTCCGCCGAGAGCGGGCTTGCCACCTTCCGCGGCGCCGACGGCCTCTGGGAGGGTCATCGCGTGGAGGACGTGGCGACGCCCGAGGCGTACGCGCGGAATCCGCGGCTCGTGCACGCGTTCTACAACCAGCGCCGCACGAGATTGCGCGACCCGCGCATCCAGCCGAACGCGGCGCATCGCGCGATCGGCGAACTCATGCGCCGCTGGTCCGCTCCCGTGCATCTCATCACGCAGAACGTCGACGACCTGCACGAGCGAGGCGGCGCCGTGAGCGTGGTCCACATGCACGGCGAGCTCGTGAAGGTGCGCAACGATCGAACCGGCGACGTTCATCTCTGGGACGGCGAGTGCTGGCCCGAGACGCCGTGTCCGCGCAGCGGCGAGACGGGCGTGCTGCGCCCGCACATCGTCTGGTTCGGCGAGGCGATCATGGAGGCGGAGCGCATCGACGCGGCGCTGGCCGATCCGACGCTCTTCCTCTGCATCGGCACGGCGGGCGCGGTCTGGCCCGCCGCGGAATTCGTGCACGCGGCGCGGGCGCGCGGCGCCGAGTGCGTGGAGTTCAATCTCACGAGAACGCAGATCAGCGAGCACTTCGACCGCACGATCGAGGGCCCCGCCGGCGAGACCGTGCCGGCGTTCGTGGCCGAACTGCTGACGACGATGCGAGTGCCGTGAACGGCGCTGGCGCGGCATCGAACCGCCGTGCGCCGGGCACGCGGCGAACGATCACGCCGCGGCGCTCAGGTGACGCCGACCGTCACCGGCACCGGCTGCGGACGCAGCTCGTAGTTGGGCTGCACCGCGATCCTGAGCGGCACGCGTCGACCCGTGGGATCGCGCGGGATCCGATCCTCGTCGATGATGCGCTGGATCGCCATGATGCCCTCGATCAGCATCTCGGGGCGCGGCGGGCAGCCCGGCACGTAGACGTCGACGGGAATGAACTGATCGACGCCCTGGACGACCGCGTAGGTGTCGAAGACGCCGCCGGTCGAGGCGCAGGCGCCCATCGAGATCACCCACTTGGGTTACGTCATCTGCATGTAGATGCGCTGGAGCACCGGCAGCATCTTCACCGCCACGCGGCCGGCGACGATGAGAAGATCCGCCTGTCGCGGACTGAAGCGCATCACCTCCGCGCCGAAGCGGGCGAGATCGAAGCGGCTGCACGCGGTGGCCATGAGCTCGATGCCGCAGCAGGCGGTGGCGAACGGCATCGGCCAGACGCTCGAGCGGCGCGCCCAGTTGATCACCCGCTGCAATTGCGTGGTGAGAATGCTGTCGACGGGAAGTGCGGCTTCGATGCCCATGGGGACGGAACAGTAGCAGCGCCGCCGGTTACTGCTGGAATCCGAGCGAATTCTTGCGCCGGTAGTACTTCACCGGATCCTCGCCCTTGGGCGGCGGCCCCCACATGAGCTCGTTCAAAATGCTCGGGCCTTCCTCCTCCGTGCTCGGCTCGAAGCGGGAGTGTCCTTCTCGAGTGGACGGATCGCCCTTCGTGACGTGCTCGTAGCAACCGCCCGCCGCGAGCACGACGAGCGCCGCGGCGGCGGCCGCGCCGAGTCGTGGCGCCGCGCCCGCGGGAGGCGCCGAGCGCGCGACGGCGCTGCGCGTGCGATCGCCGATCGTGCGCCGCCGGAACGCAGCATGCCAGGCCGAGATCGTGCTCATGCCTCGAGCATTCTCTCGAGTTCCGCGGCGCCGTGCACGAAGGTGAAGAGCCGGTCGATCTTCATCATGCGCAGCAGTTCGAGAAGCTGCGGGCTGAGTCCGAAGAGCACCGGCCGCATGCCGCGCTCGATGGCGCGGTGCCGGGTGTCCACGCACATGCCGAGTCCGAGACTCGAGAGCATGGCGACCTGGCTCAGATCGAGCACGAAATAGTGGCCCTTGCCCTCGAAACCGCGAAGCGCCTTCGCAAGCGCTTCGGCCACGAGATGGGCCTCGTTCTGCCCCAGGAGCTGCGTTCGCACCTGCGCGACGAGATGACCGTGTCGAACGTCGAGATCGACGGGAGCGTTGCCTGATTCGGTGGTGACGGCCATGACGGAGTTCACGCTCCTGACGATTCCACCGGAGGTTCCGAGTCCGACGCATCGGCGACCCAATCGTCGACGACGCGATGGAATGAAGCGACTCGCCCGGGGAACCGATCGCCATTCTAATGACGGCCCGTGGCGAAGGGAACCCCCCAATCATGATCTGCACGCGACGGCGATTCGTGGGTTCGAGCGCGATCTTCATGTTCGCGGCGACGATCTGCCCGCGCTCCGCGTTCGCAGCGGGATCCGGCTCGACGCGGTCGGAGTCGAGGGTCGGTCGGGATTTCACGATCGACGGCGATGCGCCGCCGGAATGGAACGCCACGCTCGAGCGGCTTCCGGACTTCGAGGCCCATCGCGGCGAATCGTTCGTGCTGCTGACCGACGCGTCGAGCTCGCTGGCGGCGCCGCGCGGCGCTGCGTGCTCCGGTGCTGGCCAGCCACCCGGCAGACACGCCGCTCGGACACGTCCATCACCAGCGTCACGTGCTCGATCGCCCGGCGCCGCCGCGCCGGGCTCAGAATTCCCCCTTGGCGATCTCCTTCAAGATCTGGATGTCCAGCTGCTGGTCCGCCACCAGGCGCTTCAGCCGGGCGTTCTCCTTCTCCAGCTCCTTCAGCCGCTTCACCGCGTCCCGGTCCACCGCGCCGTACTCGGCACGCCACCGGTGCAGCGTCACCTCGGACACCCCCAGCGACCTCGCCACCTCGGCGATCGGCGTGCCCTTGGCCAGAGCCTCGTCAGCCTGCCTGAGCTTGGCCACCACCTCCTCGGGACGGTGACGCTCCCTGTTCGAACGCTTCATCGGAGACTCCTCTCGGCCCTGTGGGCCGTGTAAGTCTCTCATAGGGGGTGGATCTGTTCAGCGCACCCCTGTCAACCGTCCTGCTGCGGGCATGCTCGTAGCAGGAGGGGGCGGGTCTTTGCACCGCCCTTTTCTTTAGGTATCAGGTCAGTTCGGGCACGGGCCCCAGGCACCGAGCAGGATGCCGAGGTCGTCGCCGTCCACCTTGCCGTCACCGTTCAGGTCGGACGGGCAGGCGCCGGCACCGCACGGGCCCCAGGCGCCCAGCAGGATGCCGAGGTCGTCGCCGTTCACCGCACCGTCATCGTTCAGATCCGCGGGACATGTCCCGGGTCCGGGGACGGCGGCGACGTCAGGCTGTATGAGGAATTGCAGCGTTGGGTTCGAGCCGTCGCCAAGAGTGACGTTAAACTCGGTTGTGTTTGCGCCGAGCCTGTCTTGGATGCCGAAACCGTATCCGGACGTGAGGAACTGGAGCGCGGCGGCATACGTGTTGTAGAAGGTGGGATTGGTGGGTTGGGCGCCTCCGAACAAGAGGTGCGGATTGAGAACTCCGATGCTCCACCAGTCTTGCGAGGTAAAGTCCGCGAGCGCTTGCGTCTTGCCGTCGTATGTGGCCACCACGGTGCTTCCGACTAGCCCGAAGTTCATGCCGGCGACGACATCGCCGACCACTAGGGTCTGGAGATTGTTGGGGGGTACTGGAACGAGCGCACCGCCCCCGACAGAGTAGGTGGGATTTGTCCCGTAAAGCCCGGTCGACGCGGTAAGGGAGGAGTAGGGGACATAAAGGTCGGTTTGCGGGCTGCCGTTAAAGGTGAAGTCGGAAATGAGAATGTATCCCGTGTAGACTGTGCTGCCGAGAGTGACAGGCCCCGCGTTAAAAGTGGCGCTGGCCGCGTAGGGTTGCGCGGGTACCCCCGTCGGCCCGTAGGAACCCGCGAGGTTCGTGACGAGAGTGCCGCTCAAATTGAGGCTGCCGCCAGGAGTGAGTGCGGTGATGTAATTGTCCCATGTGGGATATACGGTGGTGGCGCCGGCGGCAGTCCCGTCCGTGGGCATCGTGCCGGGTCCGGCTACGCGCACGACGTTCCACGCTGCTGCGGTAGATGTGATGGGTGGCGGGTTTGCGATGCTGGTCGAGCCGGGATTGGAGTAGTTGATTGATGGGTCGGTGCCGGCGACTTGGTAGTATTGGGGCTGGCCTGGAGCGGCCTTGGTAACGACGTTTGTCAGCGCGGTGAGGGTCGCACCCGCGGCCCCAGAACCATAAATCTGGACGGCGTTAAAGAGCGTTTGCGTGTTGTGGCTTGTCTGGATCGGGTTCTTGGTTCCGGTCGGAGGGTTGACTACTTTGATGCCCGTGGAGATGCCGACTTGGTCGATGTAGGAGAGGTTGGCATATGCCTGGTTCTCGTCGCTGAACGCCCAGCTTCCGTTGCTTTGTACTACCTTAGGCTGGATGGTAAGCTCGAATGCCTGAAACCGCTGGGTAAAAGTCGGGTCGGGAGGACTCGGCGCGGGCTGCCACCCGGGGTAAGGCCCTATTTGCGGGGCGTTCCCGCTGGCGATAGTGGACAGCCCGGCACCGTAGCTCGCGTATGCGCGCCCGCCGCCGAAGGTGCTGATCGATATCTCGCCGTTCTGTATCTTAGAAAGCTGGTAGCTCGAGTTGGTGAAAATGCTCGTCGACACGTAGGTTCCGGTTGTGTCGTTCCAGATGTTGGCCGTTCCGATAGGAAGGAAAGAATTGTAGGAAACGCTTCCGTCGCCGGGGGCGACGACAGCCGCTCCGCCCTCCGAAAAGTTAATCCAGATATTCGAGTCGGCCTGCTCACCGTGTGTCGCGTTGACGAACTGGATCTTGACAGCCGGCGCCTGCGCGCGCGCGTAATTCGACGAAAACACGACGGCAAGCAACGACATAACCGGGAAAATTTTCTTCATAGCACACGAAGATGGCTGCCTTGCCGCCGATGTCAAGTTCCGATTTGAAATTTTAAGGATAGTCCGGTCAATGGCACTTCCCCAACCCAACACCCCAGAACCACTCGAAGCTGCGTTGGCTCGAACCGCTGCAAGCGCCATCAACGCTGCACAACCACCAATGAACACTCGTCTCATTCAAGTTTCTCCCGGAGCCCCGAAATGGAAGTGACCTTCCCCCCTGAAACCGTACCAAGCCGGATTTTGGTATCCGGCGCATTTCAGGAGGTCAGGTCATGCCAGGCAAGCGATTCAAGGCGGAGGAGATCGTCAACAAGCTGAGGCAGGCGGACGTCGAGCTCGCCCGGGGGAGCACGGTGGCGGCGGTGTGCAAGCTGCTGGGGATCACGGACGCCACGTACTTCCGCTGGCGCAAGGAGTACGGCGGGATGAAGGTCGACCAGGCGAAGCGCCTGAAGGCGCTCGAGCAGGAGAACGCGCGGCTGAAGCGGCTGCTGGCGGACGCGGAGCTCGACAAGGCGATCCTCAAGGAGGCCGCCCACTCCTGAAAGTTGGGGAAACTTCTGAGCCCGGCGCGCCGCCGGGCTGCGGTCGAGGAAGTCCGGCGCACGCTTCCCGAGGTGAGCGAGCGACGGGCGTGCCGCGTGCTCGGGCAGCCGCGGGCGGTGAAGCGATACACGGCGCGTGTGCGCGACGACGAAGGGCCGCTGACCGGGCGGATCGTCGAGCTGGCATCGGTGTACGGCCGGTACGGATCGCCGCGGATCACGGGAATGCTGCGCAACGAGGGCCGGAACGCGAACCACAAGCGGGAGAAGCGGATCTTGCGGCAGGCGGGCCTGAGGGTACCGAGGAAACAGCCTCGCCGCGGCAGGCTGTGGCTGAACGACGGCAGTTGCGTGAGGCTGCGGCCGGAGAGAAAGGACCACGTGTGGGCGTACGACATCGTCCTGGCCCGGACGCACGAGGGGCTGCCGCTGCGGCTGCTGGTGGTGGTGGACGAGTGGACGCGCGAGTGCCTGGCCATCGACGTGGCGAGGCAGCTTGGCTCGGACGACGTACTGGAGCGGCTCTCGTGGCTGATGGCCACGCGCGGCGTGCCGGACCACGTGCGCAGCGACAACGGGAGCGAATTCACCGCGACGGCGGTGCGGGAGTGGCTCGGGAAGGTCGGGGTGAAGACGCTCTACATCGAGCCCGGCAGCCCGTGGGAGAACGGCTACGTGGAGAGCCTGAACGGCAAGCTGCGCGACGAACTGCTGAACGGCGAGATCTTCTACACGGTGGCGGAGGCACGGGTGCTGATCGAGCGGTGGCGCGAGCATTACAACCGTGTGCGCCCGCACAGCGCGCTCGGGTACCGCCCGCCGGCACCGGAGGCGATCGCTGCTGGACCGCCCTCCGCTTCGCTCCGGGCCGTCAAGCAGCGGCTTCCGAATCGGACGACTACTGCGTAAACTGTGGACTCAACAGTGGGGGAAGGTCAGATTCGCAACGGCCAGTTCCCGCATCCTGGTGACCAACTTGTCCCGGTACGGGTTCGGCGGCGCCGACGCTGGCGCTGCTCGATGCGACGAGCGCGCAAGTGTCGAGAGCGGTGAAGACGATCGGCGCCACGATGCGCGCCGCGCCCCATGCGCACCTTGCCGTGCTCTTCCGCTCGATCGATCGCTACCGCGAATTCGCCGAGGCGCAGGACCGCCTCGACGACTCGAACGCGGCGGGGCACTACGCGGCGCAGGCCAAGCGATGCGCGTTCGCGGCGCCCGTTCCGTCGCCGGCGCTTCGGCGCGCGCTCGAGTGGCGCGACGGCGCAATCGCCGGCGCGAGCGCCGGACCGGGCATCGCGTCGTCCGCGTCGCGGCGCGCGGCGATCGACGAAGCGGTCGACGACCTCCGCCAGCGCATGCGCAGGCTCACGGCGCATGAAGCGGCGCACCAGGTGCTCTTCGAGCGCGGCGTGCATCCGGAGGGGGGACGCTGCCCGGCGTGGCTCGCCGAGGGGCTCGCCTGCTGCTTCGAGACGGAGCGGTCGATCGGTGACTTCGGTCCCGGCTTCGACGTGCCGTCGCGTCGAGAGCGCCTGGAGCGCGCGATGCACGGCGAACGGCTGCGTCCGCTCGCGGCGCTCGTGGCGTCGGGATCCCGGCCTCGCGGCGGCACCGAGGAGTGCCTCGACTGGTACTCCCACTCGTGGGGAATCGTCGACTGGCTCGCCACCGAGCGACCGCAGGCCCTCGCCGACTACCTCGGCTCGCTCGCGAAGACAACGCCGTGGCGCGCCGCGGTGCGGATCGGCGAGTTCGAGAAGGCGTTCGGCCCGATCACGGAACTGGAGCGGGCGTGGCTGGAGCACTGGCGGCCGCGCGTCGACGAACGTCGATGTGCGACGCAAGCGAGACGCCCAGCAGCACGAACAGCCACATGAAGTAGAGCCAGAGCATGAAGATCGGCGCCACGCCGAGCGAGCTGTAGAGGCTGCCGCGCGTGGTGAGCAGGTGCATCACGTACGCGGTCAGGAAGCGCCGGCCGAGCTCGATGAACACCGCCGCCGCGAACGCGCCGAGCATGAGATCGCGCTTGCGGAGTTCCGTGGTCGGCACCACCGTGTACACGACCCAGAGCAGCAGCCAGAGCAGTGCCACGCTGATGGCGCTTCGAATGAGCAGGAGCATCCAGGTCCAATCGGGCAGCACGGCCGCAGCGCCCTGGATCTGCGTGGTCAGGTACGGAAGCACGGCAAGGATGAGCGGGCCCGCCGTGAGCAGGAACCAGTAGAGAAGAATGCGTCGCCCCCAGCTTCGCGAGAGTCTCGATCGCGCGATCTGGTTGAGCGAATCCTCGATGCCCGCCACCAGCCAGATCGCGGTGAAGAGCACCACGCCCACGCCGACCCATCCGAGCGTGGCGAGCTTCACTTCGCCGGCCTTGTCGATGAGCGAGCGCACCCATTCCGTGACCGACACCTGCTCGCCGCCGCTCACGACGTCGAGCCCCTGGAGGCCGAGGTTCTCGATGAGGCTGCTCACGAACTCGGGGAACTTCTCCGCCATGAGGCCGCGCACCACGACGGTCGCCACGACGAGCATCGGAATCAGCCCGAGCAGCGTGCGATACGCGAGCGACGCCGCCATCTGCGGCAGTCGGTCGTCGCGAATGCGGATCGCCAGCGCGATGAATTCCTCGACGAACGGCGGCCAGCGGCGCTTCGCGGTCTCCGGCATGCGGCGGAGTGTACGGGTCGCGGACGCGCCGTTCAGCGCAGACTCATGGTCGCCGGCTTCAGGCGAATGATGCGAACGCCGTACGCCTTCGACGCACGCGGATCGTCGGGCTTGATGTCGCTCGAGACGATCGTTTCGCCGTCGCCGTCGCCGTCGCGCGGAGTGCTGCCGCCGACCTGCACCATGTCCTGCCCGACGGTGCGACCGTTGAGTCGCGGCGCGAGATCACCGAGCTTGAGCAGCACGCCCAGGCTGTAGCACCCGCACTCCTTGAAGTGGTACTCGGCGCCGCCGCCGGCGCCCTGGGTCGCGCCGCCGCGCGCGTCGAAGGAATCGGCCCCTCCGAGATCGACGAGCGCCGCGATCGCCTGCTGCGCCGCCGCGCCCTGGGAAAGTCCGTCGGCGCGATAGCAGTCGTTGCCCGATCGATCCACGAGCACGGCCACCGATTCGTCCCACGCGGCGCCCTGGCCCGCCGCCGTGCGCGAGTAGTAGAAGTCGTTGCCGCCCGCGTCGAGCAGCGCGCCGAAGGCCTGGTGCGCCGCGAATCCCTGCGCGTAGCGATCGCCGTGGTAGAGATCGTCACCGGCTCGGTCGGCGAGCACGCCGAGCGAGAAGAAATACGCGCCGCCCTGGCTGAATTCGCCGCTTTCGTAGCGATCGTTGCCCGCGTCGTCGACGAGCAGCCCCACGCCTCCCGGAAGATCGCGGCGAATCCCGTACCCGACGCCCTGCGAGAAGCCGCGATCGGTGGCGGGCGTGTCGTAGGCGCTCGGCGCGCCGCGCGTCGAGTACCGATCGTCGCCCGCGCGATCGACGAGCGCACCGGCTGCGCGCGGACCTCCGACGCCCTGGCAGAGCACGCGTCCCTCGTACGAGTCGGCGCCCGCCTCGTCGACGAGCACTCCGACGCCGTAGAAGCCCGCCCCCTGACTCCAGGCGCCGGACACGTGCGTGTCGTTGCCCGCCTCGTCGATGAGCACGGCGACGCCGAGCATCGCGGCGCCCGAGCAGAGCGTTCCGCCCTCGTAGCGATCGTCTCCCGCGAGATCGTGCAGGAACGCGAAGCCCAGGAGGGCGCCGCCCGGACCCACGACGCCCTTGGAGACATAGGTGTCGTTTCCGTCGAGATCGACGATGGCGCAGGCGTTCGCCATGATCGCCCGTTGCACCGGCATGACTCGCTCCGGGTCGAGGTCGGGCGGCGGGAACGGCCGATCCGGCCACTCGTAGCGATCGTCGCCGCCGCAATCGAAGACGGCCGCGATGCGGCCCATGTCGTAGCGATTCGGACCGGGACCGCCGACGACGCACCATCCCACCGGCTCCAGCAGCTGCGACGAGAGGATGTGGCCGTCGATGGCGCCTTCGAGTTCGGGCGGCAGCGCCTCGATCTCCTGCGACGCCCAATCGCACTCGACCCGGAACTGCGCGTCGGGCAGCG
>VGXK01000024.1 GCA_016873355.1 Phycisphaerae bacterium
CGCGCGAACGAGGAGCGCCTGCGAAGCCAGCTCGCGCTCGCGGCCGCCGACCTCGAGCAGCTCAAGAATCTCCAGGGCGCCGACAAGGAGGCGATCGAGCGCCTGCTCGCCGACTACGACCGGCTCATGAAGCAGCTCGGCGAACTGAACGTGGGTCCGCTCCCCGCGTCGGTGAACGAAGCGCTCCGCGCGCTCGCCGCGGCGTATCCCGACATGATCACCTTCGACGAGCGCACCGGAATGCTGCGCTTCGCGAGCGACTTCACCTTCGACTCCGGCTCCGCGCAGCTCAAGGCCGGAACGAGCGCGGCGATCTCGCGGCTCGCGCAGATCCTGAACACGTCCGAGGCGCGCCCGTTCGAGGTGAAGGTCGTCGGCCACACCGACAACCAGCCGATCAACCGCGTCCGCAACGAGCACCCCACGAACATGCACCTGTCGGCGCATCGCGCGATCTCGGTGCGCGATTCACTCGTGCGCGACGGCGTCGCCGCGAATCGAATGCAGGTGGCCGGCTACGGCGAGTTCCGTCCCGTGGTCGCGAACGGTCCCAAGGGTGCGGCCCAGAACCGTCGCGTCGAGATCTTCCTGACGCCGCTCACCGTGCCGCTCATGGATGTCTCGCCGGCACCGGTAACGTCGAACACGCCGACCCGCGCTGCGACCGCGCCGAGCCGGCCCGTCGACGACGAACCGACGAAGTAACCGCCTCGGACCATCGGATCCGCGTCGCTCGAGCTCGACGACGCTCGCGGCGATGGTGCACGCACGAGCGCCGCGGCTCCGCCTGGTTCGGATTGCGCTCGGAGTTCGTCGGTTGTTGTCGGATCATCGCTCCTCCTGTTGGAGCGGCGAAGCCCTGCCACTAGACTGTCATCCGTGCGTGCGAGGCGGCGCCGCCTCGCCGTTCACTGGGCGATACAACGGCTTCGAGAAAGAGAGACGTGATGATTCCACGAGCGTTCACGAGCGCATGCGTTCTCACCCTGGCGGCCACCACGCTGGCCGCCGCGGGAGGTCCGGTCCGGATCAGCGAGGTTCGCATCGACCAGCCGGGCTTCGACACGGACGAGTACTTCGAAGTGAAGGGGCCGCCGAGCACGAACCTGGCGGGCTACTTCTACGTGGTCATCGGCAACGACGATTTCGAGCTGCCGCCCGCGCAGAACGGCTCGATCGAGGAGGTCGTGGCGCTCTCGGGCACGATTCCCGCAAGCGGCGTGTTCACGGTGGCGAACGCGAGCTTCACGCTCGCGACCGCGGATCAGACCGCCGCGTTCAGCTTCGACAGCGACAACAACAAGACGCACCTGCTCGTGCAGGGCTTCACGGGATTCGTGGGACAGGACCTCGACACGAACGACGACGGCGTGCTCGACATCATGCCGTGGACGAGCATCGGCGACTCGGTGGCGCTGATCCGCTTCCCGTCGCCGGACGGCACCTTCGGCGACTTCGTCTACTCGACGACGGAGGTCGGGCCCGACGCCGGCGCCATTCCGTGGCACGCCTGGACCTGCAGCGACACGAACGAGTGGCGAATCGGCTTCTTCGTTCCCGGCGTGACCGACACGCCGACCGAAGCGAATCCCGCGTGCGAAGGCGAACCCGTTCCGATCCTGATCAGCGAGATCCGCATCGACGAGACGGGCACCGACAACAGCGAGTACTTCGAGCTCTCGGGAGAACCCGGCGCGTCGCTCGACGATCTCACCTACATCGTGCTGGGTGACGCCAGCGGCGGCGGCGGCGGCTCCGGCGCCATCGAGGCGATCGTGAGCCTCGCGGGCCGGTCGATCAACTCGAGCGGACTCTTCCTCGCCGTCGAACCGACCTTCGCGATTCCCGGCGCGGCGACTCCCGACCTCGTCGTTGCTGCCAACGGCCTCAACTTCGAGAACGGCGACAACGTGACGCACATGCTCGTGCGCGGCTTCACCGGCGCGAGCAACCAGGATCTCGACACGAACAACGACGGCGTGCTCGACTTGACGCCGTGGGCGGAGATCGTCGACTGGGTCTCGCTCATCGTGCAGCCGAACCCGCCGACGAGCACCGAGTGGGCGTACTCGCCGACCACGATCGGTCCGGACGGCATCTTCGTGCCCGGTCATGTCTACCGCTGCCAGCCGAACGGCGACTGGCGCATCGGCAACTTCGATCCGCCGTCGGGCGTCGACTCGCCCGGACTCGCGAATCTCTCCTGCGACAGCTGCGGCACGGTGGGCGGCGGCAACTGCTTCCTTCCGCACGCAACCGGCGGCTGCGAGGATGCCGAGTGCTGCGAGACCGTGTGCGACATCGATCCGACCTGCTGCTCCGTCGAGTGGGACGCCGCCTGCGTGACGCTTGCGCAGACGAACTGCCATGAGCCCGGGGATCCGCCCGCGCTCGTCATCAGCGAGGTCCGCATCGATCAGCCCGGCAACGACACGCAGGAGTTCCTCGAGCTGCGCGGCGCTCCCGGCGCGAGCCTGAACGGCGTCGCCTACGTGGTGATCGGCGACTCCACCGTCGACTCGGCAGGAGTCGTCGAGAGCGTCACCAAGTTCAGCGGAAGCACGCTTGACGGAAACGGCTACTTCGTGGTGGCGAAGTCCTCGTTCTCGAACGGCGTGGCGAACCTGGTCGTTCCGAACAACGGCTTCACCTTCAACAGCAACTCGAGCAAGACGCACCTGCTCGTCTGGAACAACGAGACGGTGCGCGGCCAGGATCTCGACGCCGACAACGACTGCACGCTCGATCTCGCCGGCTGGGTGGCGATCATCGACCAGGTCGTCTTCAACGGCGCCGACAAGACGGATTGCCGCTACGGCGCGCCGCTCGTCGGGCCCGACTGCGGCGGATTCGTTCCGGCGCATCTCTACCGTTGCGATCCGACGGACGAGTGGACGATCGGCTCCTTCGACTCCTTCGAGCAGGACACGGCAGGTGCGACGAACACCGGCTGCGACGAGCTCCCGCCGCTGGAGTGCGGCGATCCCTGCGCGGGCGACTGCTTCACGGCGCACGAAGGCCGCGCCTGCAACGATCCGGTCTGCTGCGCCGGAGTCTGCGGCGTGATGCCCGAGTGCTGCGACACGGCGTGGGACCAGGCCTGCGCCGACCTGGCGCTCGAACTGCCGGCCTGCGGCAACAAGGGACCGGCGGTCACGATCAACGAGATCCGCATCGATCAGCCGGGCTCCGACGTGAGCGAGTACTTCGAGCTCAAGGGAGAACCCGGCACCTCGCTCGACGGCGTGTGGTATCTCGTCATCGGCGACGGCGCCGGACAATCGGGCATCGTCGAGGAAGCGGTGCCGCTGAGCGGCCTCATTCCCTTGGACGGACTCTTCCTCGCCGCCGAGGAGACCTTCGTTCCGATCGAGATCGTGCAGCTCACGCTCGTCGGAGCGAATCCGCTCAACTTCGAGAACGACGACAACGTGACCCACATGCTCGTCTGGAACTTCAGCGGCAAGGACGGCGACGACCTCGACACGAACGACGACGGTACGCTCGATGCGGCGCCGTGGGACCAGATCATGGATTGGGTCTCGGTCGTGAAGGAACTGGTGCCGACGACCACCGAGTGGTACTACAGCCCGACGATCGTCGGGCCGGAGGTCGGCAAGACCGGCGACTTCGCGCCGGGCCAGGTCTATCGATGCCTCGACACCGGAGACTGGGCGATCGGTCAGTTCGATCCGACCGGTTCGAAGACGGAATCGCCCAGCGAGCCGAATCCCGAGTGCATGGCGCGTCCGCCGTGCCCGACCGACTTCAACGACGACGGCATGACCGACGGCGACGACCTCGGCACGCTGCTCGGCGAGTGGGGCAAGGCCGGCGGATTCGGCATGGCCGACTTCAACAACGACGGCATGGTCGACGGCGACGACCTCGGCACCCTGCTGGGCTTCTGGGGACCGTGCCCCGTCTGATCCCCGTTCGAGTCCCGAATCGACCATACTGCGGCGGGTGGAGGCCGACCTCCACCCGCCGTTTCGTTTTTGCCGCCCGAACCTCCGCGCTCTCCTTCGATCGACACGCCGCGCTTCACCGCCACCGATGAACCTCGTCGCCTCGATCGCGGACTTCGGCAACCACACGATCGACACGATCGCCGGATTCGGGCGCTTCACCTCGTTCGCGCTTGCCGCCGCGGCGCGACTCGCGCGCCATCCGGCGAAGTGCCTGCGCTGGCGACTGCTCGGTCCGCAGATGTTCGTCGTCGGCGTGGCGAGCGTGCCGGTGGTGGCGATCACCGGCGCGTTCATCGGCATGATCCTCGCGCTCGAGAGCTACGTGCAGTTCAACCTGCTCGGGCAGGCCGACCGCATGGGCGGGATCATCAACGTGAGCGTCGTGAAGCAGATCGGCCCGGTGCTGGCGGCCGTGATGGTCGCGGGGCGCGTCGGCGGCGCGCTCGCCGCCGAGCTCGGCACCATGCGCGTCACCGAGCAGCTCGACGCGATGCGCGCGATGGATGCGGACCCGATCGGCTACCTGGTGGTGCCGCGCGTGGTCGCCTGCGTGCTCATGACGCCGATCCTCACCGCGTATTCCGACATCCTGGGAAGCTGGGGCGCCTGGCTCGTGGTCGTGCGCGTCTTCGGCGTGCCGGGGCAGGACTACTGGCACTTCACGGCGCAGGCGATCGGCTGGATCGAGCCGAGCGGCGGCCTCTTCAAGTCGCTCTTCTTCGGCGGCGCGATCGGCCTGATCGCCTGCTACAAGGGCTTCACCTGCGGCCCGGGCGCCGCCGGGGTGGGACGCGCCGCCACGAGCGCCTTCGTGGCGAGCTTCATCGCGATCATCATGATCAACCTGGTGCTCGCCCAGTTCCTCAATACGATCACGCGGCTGATCTACCCGGATCCCGGGTCGCTCATCGGCTGATCGACGATGCGCCTCGATCGTCGGCACGCGGCGTGAAACGAGGTCGAACCGCCCGGCCGCCGGGCCCGAAGTCAGGGGTGCCACGATGACGCTCGCCACGATCCTGCTCGCCGTGCTCCTGCAGGGAGCGCCGCAAGGCACGCCGCCCACGACCCCCGGTCGCGAGGGCGCCGCGCCGCCGCCGCCCGCGGGCCGACCGCCGGAAGGATGCCTGCTCCGTTCGAATCCCAAGTGCTACGAGGTGCGCTGGGAGGTGCTGCTCAACGTCGTGCCCACGGACAAGCAGAATCCGTCCCCGATCCAGCTCGAGGACGCCACCTTCTTCTTCCCGCTCATTCCGCTCTCCACCTGGAGCCGCACCCATCTGGACTCGGTGTCGATGACGCTCGATCGCACGAACCAGCCGGATCCGCGCGCCGGCTCCTCGATGCGGCTCGATCGAACGGCGCCCGGAGGCATCGCGGTGGCGGTGCTTCCGATCGGCGCCGCATCGGGCCAGACGCTGCGCACCACGATGACCTTCACCGCCGTCGCATGGCGAAGCGATCTCGACGACGCGGCCGCCGTGAGGGTGCCGTGGCCGTCGGAGTGGCCGGCGGAGGCGAAGCCGTGGCTCGCGCCGCAGTTCCTGATCGAATCCGACGATGCTCGCTTCGCGGCGTTCGTGGAGCGAACCACCGGCAAGCAGCTTCGATACACGCCGGTCTTCGCCGCGGCGAAGCAGCTTCTTCGCGCCACGATCGCGAGCTTCCGCGCCCTCGACGGAAACGGCGTCGAGATCGGCCGGCACAACCAGGTGCGAGGCCTTCGCCTCGTCGGCGCCGCCCAGTCGATGCAGGCGGGTCAGGGAACCGCCGCCGATCTCGTCTGCGCGTGCGTGGCGGTGCTTCGCGCCGCCGGCATTCCCGCGCGTCCGGTGATCGGCGTGGACGAGGCCGAGCCGGGCGAACGAACGGTGCGCACCACCTACGTCGTGTGGGGCGAGTTCTTCCTGCCGGGGTCGGGATGGGTCCCCTTCGATCCCTCGATGATGCGCGGCTCGAACGCTTCCGGCGCGTCGCCCGATCGAGCGTGGTCGGGCCTCGGTCGAATCAAGGAGCTCAACACGCGCGTGCCGCTCTCGTACTTCTTCCTTCCTCCGCGGAACGACGCGGCGTGCATCCAGTACCCGGGCGCATGGGGATGGGCTGCTCGAGGCGTCGTGGGCAACGGCGTGGCCTTCGATTCGGTGCGATTCCAGATGATCTCCCGACCGCTTCCACCCGATCTTCGATGACGCGTTCGGCGGTTCGATGAGGGCGCGGCGTTCCCGGACCGCGCTCGCTCCATCCCACGAAGCGGGATTGTGTCGCGTCCGCGGTCGGGTACAGTTGCGTATCGTGCGTGCCTGGGCGGGCGGGGCGCACCCGACCTCTGCGGCGGTTTCAAGGACGAGGATCTCCGAATGCGGAAGTTCTGTGCGTGCATCGCCGTCATCCTTGCCTCGCTGCTGCTCGTCTCGCCGCACGCACACGGCCAGGTGCAGATCGCCGAAGTGCGCATCGACGACTTCGGCTCCCCCACGAACATCGACGCCACCGAGTACTTCGAGCTGCGCGGTCCCGTCGGCACGCCGCTCGGAGGCCTCTCCTACGTGGTGATCGGCAAGCGGCCGATCGAGATCATCTCGGGAATTCCCTACGGCGGCGCCGGCGTCATCGTCGGCATCACGAAGCTTCCGTCGAACGCCGTGATCGCCTCGAACGGCCGCTACCTCGTCCGCGAGCCGACCGTGCCGCTGGCGATCGGCCAGACCGCCGACCTCGACCTCACGCTCAACTTCGAGGACGACGCGACGCAGACGCACCTGCTCGTGCGCAACTTCGACTACGGAATCTTCGACGACGGCGAGGAGCCCGAGATCGGCTTCGATCCGGCGGGCTTCGATCTCGATCTCGACAACGACGGCGAGCTCGACATGTCGCCCTGGGAGCAGGTGGTCGACTCCCTCAGCCTGGTGAAGTCGAACACTTTCGACTCGGAGAACCGGGCGTATTCGGTGCTGCGCGTGGGTCCGGCGCAGTACGGAATCCCGGCGCACGCGTTCCGCTGCGCGAACAACCAGAACTGGCGCGTCGGCGCGCTCCGCTTCGAGCTGCGTGCGCTCACGCAGGTCACCAAGATCGGCCCGTCGAGCGCTCCCTTCGACGGGGCGAATCCCTACGACAAGCTCATCACCGGCGTCGGCGAGGTCGGCGGCGCGATGCGCATCTCCATGTCGATCAACGCCGACATGGCGGACCCGACGCACACGATCGACGTGATCGTCGCGGGGCAGCTCGTGGGAACGATCGCCGGCGACCTGAATGCCTGCTCCGACACGCCGCGCGTGGTGACGATGACCATGGACGCGGCGAACGAGGTGCTCTGCGCCAACGGCGGAGCGATCCCGCTTCAGCTCGTGCCTTCCGCGAACGTGGCGGCGTGCCCGGCCTCCACCGTGAGCGTGAAGCTGCTCTACGAAGGGGTCGACACGCAACCCACCGACACGCCCGGTCTCTTCAACCAGACCTGCGGCTGCACCTGCGACTATCCGCGCGGCTCGATCGACGTCGTGTTCGTCATGGACACCTCTCAGTCGATGGACGACGAGGCGGCGGCGCTCTGCGCGTCGATTCCGCAGGTGATCGCCTCGATCGAGTCGCAGGGCGCCTTCGTGAATCCCGTCGTGCTCGGAATCACGGAAGCGCCGGGCGGCGACTTCTCCTGCCTGAGCTCCTCGGTGGCCGCGGCGATCGGCATGGTCGTTCCCGACGCCAACGGAGTGCCGATCGGCGTGCTCGACCATCCCGAAAGCTGGGCCGACGCCGCCGCGATCGTGGCGAAGTTCTATCCCTGGACCCCCGGATTCAGCCGCTTGATCGTCACGATCAGCGACGAAGCCGCCTTCGAGGGCAACGGCGGGCCCGGCTTCGAATGCGACGCCGCCGATTCGGCGAGCGTGACGAACGCGATCGAAGTGGCGAACGCCTCGGGCGTGATCGTCTCCACGCTCGTCGGGACGAACGCGGTGACCTGCGTGGAGACGCTTGCCGGCGCGCTGGCGCAGGGAACCGGCGGCGGCACCGCCGTCACCACGCTTCCCGCGACGGAGATCGCGGCGATCATGGCCGAATTCATCCTCGACGCCACGAGCGCCGGCTGTGGAAGCTGCAAGGGCGACCTCAACAACGACGGCGTCGTCGACCAGGCCGACCTCGACTTCTACAACTGCGTGCGCGCGTTCACATGCCTCGACGTGAACAACGACGGCGTGCCGGAAACGCTCGCCGACCGCGCCCTCGTCATGGCGTTCCACACCTGCAGCCAGGGGGACTACTGCGGCACGACCACGCAGTCATGCCTGGTGGAGCACGTGACTCCGGGATGCCTCGACGCGGCGTGCTGCAACGCCGTCTGCGCGGCGGATCCCATCTGCTGCCAGGTGGGATGGGACGGAACCTGCGTGAACCTGGCGCTGTCGCTCTGCGGATCCTGCGGAGAAACGGCGTTCCAGCAGGGATGCTTCGAAGTGGGCTACACGCCCGGCTGCAACGACGACTTCTGCTGCCAGATCGTCTGCTCGGTGGACCCGTTCTGCTGCGACGTGCTGTGGGACGAGGTCTGCGTGGTGCTGGCGCGCAGGCTCTGCCTCTGGTGCGGCAGCCCCTCCGCGGAGAACTGCTTCCTGCCGCACCCGACTCCCTACTGCGAGAATGCGAGCTGCTGCACGATCGTCTGCAACATCGAGCCGGCCTGCTGCGATCCCTTCTCCGCGTGGGACGTGGACTGCGTGGCGCTGGCGCGAACGCTCTGCGCCGATTGCGGCGATGACGACCTCGGTCCGTGCAACGAGCAGTCCTTCAGCCCGGGCTGCAGCGACGAAGCGTGCTGCGAGAAGGTCTGCAACATCGACCCGCTCTGCTGCGAGATCCGCTGGGACGAGCAGTGCGTCGATCGAGCGAACCAGCTCTGTCTCCAGTGCGGTTCGATCCTCGCCGGAAGCTGCTGCCTGCCGCACGCGAATCCGTTCTGCAAGGACACCGACTGCTGCGAGCTCGTGTGCCTCTACGATCCGTTCTGCTGCACGAGCACGTGGGACGGGCTCTGCGTCTCGCTCTCGGGCGTGCTCTGCTCGAGTCTCGCGTGCCCGTGCGGAACGAATCCCGCCTCGTGCTACGTCGTCCACACCACGCCGGGCTGCAGCCAGGAGCTCTGCTGCCAGAAGGTCTGCGAGTTCGACGACTTCTGCTGCCTGGTGCGCTGGGACACCCTCTGCGTCTCGTTCGCGAACGCGCAGTGCGGCACGAACGGCGCCTGCGTGCCGGGTGCGGGAAGCTGCATCGTCACGCATTCGACGCCCGGCTGCGATTCCCCTGCAAGCTGCTGCTCGCTCGTCTGCGCCATCGTGCCCGAGTGCTGCACCGTCGAGTGGGACTTCGTCTGCGTCGACACGGCATTCCAGGTCTGCCAGAACTGCGGCACGCCCGGCTCCGGCAGCTGCTACGACTCGCACGGAAATCCGGGCTGCTCGGACGTGGCCTGCTGCCAGAACGTCTGCAACGCCGATCCGTTCTGCTGCACGATCGGCTGGGACGGCGCCTGCGCGAATCTCGCGTTCTCGCTCTGCGGTGATCCGAAGCTCGCGTGCCTCAACTCGTACGCGCAGAAGCGCAACTGCTTCATGGCGTCGCACGGACGAGGATGCAACCCGATCAGCTGCTGCTCGACCGTCTGCCGCATCGACCTCTACTGCTGCTCGACCGAATGGGACGCGGTGTGCGCGCAGCAGGCGTCGCTCTTCTGCTCGCTCGCCCCGAACACGAGCAGCGTCGGAAGCTGCTTCGTTCCGAAGTGCTGCCCGCCGGGCGCCGGCTGCATCACCGGCTGCAAGGCCTGCGGCGATCGCGGCTGCGGCTCGGCGGTCTGCGCGTATCGACAGTCGTGCTGCTCGGTGGTGTGGGACGCACTGTGCGTCGAACTCGCGCTCGCCGTCTGCATCGACAAGGAGCCGTGCCCGAACGGCGTCAACACTCCGGTGAAGGTGAGCCTCGGTCCGGGCTGCAACGACCCGGCCTGCTGCAACGCCGTGTGCGAACTGCTGCCGAGCTGCTGCGACGTCCGCTGGGACGTGTCGTGCGTGAATCTCGCGCGAGACATCTGCGTGCCGCTCCCGGCGTGGAATTGCCCGTGCGACGGCGGCTGCCTCAAGCCGAAGAGCTCCCCCGGCTGCAACGACGCGAGCTGCTGCTCCGCCGTCTGCTGGATCGATCCGAACTGCTGCACGGATCAGTGGGACGCCCAGTGCGTGTCCCTGGCGCGCGACGTCTGCTGCGGCCTGGGCCTCTGCGGCGATCCCTGCAACAAGAGCTGCAGCGTGCCGCACCCCGAGCCGTACTGCGACGATTCCTGGTGCTGCGAGGCGGTCTGCGCGACCGACAACCACTGCTGCACCTCGAGCTGGGACACGCTGTGCGTGCAGATCGCGTTCGAGCGCTGCGTCGGCGCCTGCGGCCAGCCGGGCAGCGGCAACTGCTTCGTGGAACACCAGGGCTCGGGCTGCAGGATCGGCCGCTGCTGCGCCAAGGTCTGCGCGCTCGATTCGACCTGCTGCGAAGTGGAGTGGGACGACGCATGCGCCGACATCGCCAAGACGCTGCTCGACTGCACGAACCTGCGACCGAAGTGCGGCGAGGCGGTGGCCGGCGATTGCTGCGTGCCGCACGACGGCCCGGCCTGCAAGACCACCGCCTGCTGCGGCGCGGTCTGCATGCAGGATCCCGCGTGCTGCCTCGAGACATGGGACGAAGTCTGCGTGGACATCGCCAAGACGCTGACCCAGTGCGCCATCTGCACCCCCGAGTGCGGCGAGACCTGCGCCGGCAGCTGCTGCGAGCCGCACGCGAACGCCAACTGCAGCAACCTCATCTGCTGCGAAGCGGTCTGCTTCGGCTGGATCGACAAGAACGGCGTCAGCTACGGCGGCGACGCCTATTGCTGCAACGTGGAGTGGGACTCCAACTGCGCCGACCGAGCGCTCGAGTACTCGCAGATCCTGCAGAAGGACGGGTCCGTGCTGAACGGCCCGTGCGGCAAGCCGTGCCCGCTTCCGAACTGCGGCAGCGTGCTCTCCGGCGACTGCTGCGAAGCGCACGACTCGCCCTTCTGCGTCGACGCCGATTGCTGCTTGGCCGTGTGCGCCCAGGACTCCTACTGCTGCGAAGTGACCTGGGACGGCACCTGCGCGTCGCAGGCCTTCGCGCTTTGCGCGAACTGCGTGATCCCGAAGTCCTGCGGCACGGGCGCGAGCTGCTTCTTCCCGCATTCGACGCCGTACTGCGACGACGAGTTCTGCTGCAACCTGGTCTGCGACAAGTTCCCCGAGTGCTGCGACGTGGAATGGGACTTCGACTGCGTGCTCTCGGCGGTCGACCTCTGCATCTTCGTGCCGACTCCGCCGCTGAACGACGAGTGCGACGGCGCGTTCGAGATGGTCGAGGGACTGAACGCGTTCTCGTCGCTCGGCGCCACGCAGTCGCAGATTCCGTCACCGCTCGTCGCGTGCGACAGCACGACGGTGAAGTTCGAAGCGGACGTCTGGTTCGAGTTCACGCCGCCGAACGGCGGAACGTGGCAGGTCACGTCGTGCAACCTCGCGAGCTGGGACACCGCAATCGCGATCTACGAGGGACCATGCGACGCGGCGATCCTTCGTGCGTGCGCGAACAACACGCCCTTCTGCTCGCAGTTCACGAGCACCGTGAACTGGAACGCGGCCGGCGGCGTCACCTACCGCATCCGCATCGGAAGCCCGACGGGCGCGAACGGCACGGCCTTCGTGCTGATCACGCAGACGGGCCCGTAGCGGCGCGGATCCTGGAGCATCGCGTCGGCTTCGACGCGGC
>VGXK01000025.1 GCA_016873355.1 Phycisphaerae bacterium
GGCGCCGTATCCGCTGAAGCCCGTGTAGGTGTGCGAGCCGACGGCGGGGTTCGTGTCGAGACCCGCTTCGCTGCCGAGCGGTCCCGGATTGCCGGGCCCGTAGCCCGGCACGTACATGCCTTCGTTGGTGGTGGCGCCGACCGCCGCCGGATTCACGAAGGTGGTTGGTGCGTAACCGGCCATGGCCGCACCGCCCTGTCCCGGCATTCCGTGATAGTGAACGTGGTAATGGATGCCGCCGGCTGCTGCGGCCTGCAGCGCCGCCGCGTCGACCATGCCGCCCGGATTGTTGTAGCCCATCGGTCCGCTCGAGGCGGCGCCCTGGTTGCCGGTGGGCGGCGGTCCCTTGATCTCGACGCTCGTTCCCGACTCGGTCATCGTCGGCGGCCCCGGGATCTCGCGGTCGCTGTTCTGCGCCGCGCCGCCGCTCGCTCCGGACCCGCCTCCCGAGCCCGCGCTCTGGATGGGAGACGCCGCGAGCAGCAGGATCGCGCCGCTCAGCATCGATCCCGTCACGAACGGCAGTGCGATTCGACGAAGCGGCGACGACGAATTCGGGCTCGAGCTCATGGTGGACTCCTGCGTGCTATGGACGCGGTGGAAGCGATCGGCGACTCGACGCGCTCGCGCTCCGAGGACTCGTCCGCGGCCGGCGCGACGACGCGATCGTAGCACTCGCGGGCGCCCTCGCGGCCGCGAGCGGCGCGGCGCCGGCGCGCCGCGAACGACCGGGTAGCATCCGCGCGTGGTGAGTCCCTCCGCAGACACCGCCGCAAAGAGCGTGAATCCGCGACGACCCGTGGCGGGCACGCCCGCGGACGTGCCCGAGATCGACGCCCTGGCGATCAACACGATTCGCACGCTTTCGATGGATGCGGTGCAGGCGGCGGATTCGGGACACCCCGGAACGCCGATGGCCCTGGCGCCGGTGGCGTATGCGCTCTGGCAGCGGATGCTGCGATACGACCCGCGCGCGCCGGGTTGGCCGGATCGGGATCGCTTCGTGCTCTCGAACGGCCACGCATCGATGCTGCTCTATTCGCTGCTGCACCTGGCGCAGGTGCGCGAGCGCGACGGTTCCGACAGGAACGCGGTGAGTCTCGACGACATCCGCGCGTTTCGACAGCTCGGCAGCAGGTGCCCGGGACATCCCGAGCACGGACTCACGACCGGCGTGGAGACGACGACGGGCCCGCTCGGGCAGGGCGTCGCCACGAGCGTCGGCATGGCCATGGCCGCCCGCTGGCTCGCGGCGACCTACGACCGTCCCGGCTTCGAGCTCTTCACGTTCCGCACCTGGGCGATCTGCGGCGACGGCTGCCTCATGGAGGGAATCACCGGCGAAGCGGCGTCGCTCGCGGGTCATCTGGCGCTCTCGAACCTCTGCTGGATCTACGACAACAACCACATCACGATCGAGGGGCACACCGATCTCGCCTACTCCGACGACGTGGCGGCTCGATTCCTCGGCTACAAGTGGAACGTGCTGCGCGTGGGAGACGCGAACGATCTCGACGAGCTCGAGCGGGCGCTGCGCGAGGCGAGCGCCACGACGGATCGGCCGACGATCGTGATCGTCGACAGCCACATCGGCTGGGGCGCGCCGAATCGGCAGGACACGAGCGCCGCGCACGGCGAGCCGCTCGGCGAGGACGAGATTCGCGCCACGAAGCGCTTCTACGGCTGGCCGGAGGACGCGAAGTTCCTCGTTCCCGACGGCGTGCGCGAGCGTTTCGCCGAGGGCGTCGGCGCACGCGGCGCCGCGCTCGCGAAGCAGTGGAACGAGCGTTTCGCGAGCTACGCGACGAAGTTTCCGAAGGAGGCGGCGGAACTCCGGGCCATGTGGAAGCGCGAACTGCCCGCGGGCTGGGAATCGGCGCTGACGCCGTTTCCGCCCGACTCGAAGGGCATGGCCACGCGCGTCTCGAGCGGGAAGATCCTCAACTCGCTTGCGCAGCGCGTCCCGTGGATGATCGGCGGCGCGGCGGACCTCGCTCCGAGCACGAAGACGCGGCTCGAGTTCAAGGAGGCGGGGGACTTCCTGCCGAATTCGATCGGCCGCAACCTCCACTTCGGCATTCGCGAGCACGCGATGGGCGCGGTCTCGAACGGCCTCGCGCTCTGCGGAGTGCGCCCCTTCGCCAGCGGATTCCTGATCTTCAGCGACTACATGCGCGGCTCGATGCGCCTCAGCGCGCTCATGGAGCTGCCGGTCGCGTTCGTGTTCACGCACGACTCGATCGGACTCGGCGAGGACGGCCCCACGCATCAGCCGATCGAACAGCTTGCAAGCCTCCGCGCCATGCCGGGCGTGCTGCTTTTCCGCCCCTGCGACGCGAACGAGGCGCTCGAGTGCTGGCGCGTCGCCATGACGACGACGCACGAACCGTCCATCTTCGCGCTCTCGCGGCAGAATCTGCCGACGCTCGATCGCACGAAGTTCGCGGAGGCGCGAGGCGCCGCGAACGGCGGCTACGTGCTGCGCGATTCGCCGGGAGGTGCGCCGCAGGTGATCCTGATCGCCACCGGCAGCGAAGTCCCGCTCGTCGTGGCGGCGGCCGATCTGCTCGAGCGCGACGGCGTGCGCGTGCGCATCGTGAGCTTGCCGTGCTGGCAGCTCTTCGAGCGGCAGTCGCGAGAGGCTCGCGAGCAGGTGCTGCCGCCGTCGATCACGGCGCGCGTGGCCGTGGAGCAGGCGAGCTCGTTCGGCTGGGAGCGCTACGTCGGCGAGAACGGCGCGGTGATCGGCATGACCAGCTTCGGCGCGAGCGCGCCGATCAGGCAGCTCCAGCAGCGCTTCGGATTCGAGCCGGCGCACGTGGCGCAGGTGGCGAAGCAGACGATCGCCCGCAGCGCGAAGGGTGCGAAGCCGTGAGCGGCGCGCACGGCGGCGACTCGCGCAGCGGCGATTCGGGCGGCGGCGCGCCGGCCGCGATCGTGATCGGCAGCGACCACGCCGGCTTCGATCTCAAGCAGACGCTGATTCCCTTCGTGCGCTCGCTCGGGCACGAGGTGATCGACGTGGGCACGAACTCCCGCGACCCCGTCGACTACCCCGACTTCGCCGAGAAGGTGGCGGAGCAGATTCTGGTCGGCCGCGCGGATCGAGGCATCCTGCTCTGCGGCTCGGGCGTCGGCGCGAGCGTCGCCGCGAACAAGATCCCGGGAATCCGCGCCGGCAACTGCGAGGACTACTACTCGTCGCACCAGGGCGTGGAGCACGACGACATGAACGTGCTCGTGCTCGGCGGGCGCATCGTGGGCGCGGCGCTGGCGCAGGACATGGTTCGCGCGTTTCTCGGCGCCCGTTACACGGCCGAGGAGCGTCACCGCCGGCGCCTCGCCAAGGTGGCCGCGATCGAGCAGCATCCCGAGCGCTACCGGGAATGGCAGCGGGTCGGCGGAGGTCTCAACCGCACATGATCGGCGCGTCGCCGAACGGTTCGCAACGATGATCGAATGGACGGTCCGTCCGTCGGTCCGCATCGGCGCGGCACGACGAACGGTCGGACCGATGCAAAGGAGTCACGAAATGTCACGGAATTCGAGGATGTGGATGCGTCGCGTCGGTCTCTCGCTCGCAGCGCCGGCGGCGCTCGTCGCCGCCGCCGCCACGGCGCAGTCGGTCGTTTCGAAGGCGGACTTCGAGACGATTCCGCCGGCGGTGACGGAATCGGAATCGGCGCTGAAGGGCGCTCCCGTCTCGTTGTCGAAGGCGATGTCGAGCGCCGAAGAGGCCGCGGGCGGCGCGGCGGTTTCCGCGCGCGCGGTGATCGGCAGCGGCGGCGCCGTCACCTACGAGTTCATGTGCACCGCCGGCGGCGTGATGAAGCGCGTGGAGGTGGACGGCCAGAGCGGAAAGGTCACCGCCGCCACGATCACGCTCAACGCCGCCATCGCCAAGGCGCTCGAGCGGGCGCCGGGCGTGGTGCGCGTGGCCGACAGCAACCTGCTCGCCGATCCGCCGCTCTACGTGGTCCAGGTGCTCGCGGCCGGCAAGGTTCACGAACTCTCGATCGACGCGACGAGCGGCGAGATCGTCGAGGAAGTGATCAAGGGCCGATTCCCGGGCGTGCTCGCGGAAGGGGAGATGGTGTCCCTGCCGAGCGGACTCAAGTACATCGAAGTCGTCGAAGGAACGGGCGCCACTCCCGCGGGTCCGTCCTCGAACGTGAAGGTCCACTACACCGGCTACCTCGTCGACGGAACGAAGTTCGACAGCTCGGTCGATCGAGGTCAGCCCACCTCGTTCGCGCTCAATCGGGTGGTGAAGGGCTGGTCGGAGGGAGTGAGCACCATGAAGGTCGGCGGCAAGCGCAAGCTCATCATTCCCTATGCCCTTGCGTACGGCGCGGAGGGACGCGGGCCCATTCCGCCGAAGGCGACGCTCATCTTCGACATCGAACTGCTCGGCACGGAATGAGCGGCGACCGGGATACGATGTGGCAATGAAGCAAGGCAATCACCGTCGCCCGGCCTGGTCGGTCGTGCTTGCCGGCTCGCTCCTGGGAGCGTTCGTCGGGGCGTTCGTCGCCGCGTGCGACGAGGATCGACCGACGCCGGTCGTGAAGGCGGTCGATCCCGCCGACAATCCGAACGGACCTCCGAAGGACGCGGGCGCGGCCGGCAAGAATCCGATCAGCGGCCATCGCAAGAGCGCCTACGGCAAGGCCTACGACGTCGCCGAGAATCTCGTCGACGAGAAGATCCCCGCGTACAACCGGAAGATCGAGGAAGAGGTCGAGAAGAACAAGCAGGGCAAGTGAGCGCGTGCCGAATGGGAGCGGGCCGGTCGCTCGATGAGAGCGCGGCCGAGTCTCACTTCGCCGTCAGCGCGTCGGGGTTGAGTGCGCGCAGATCGTCGGTGACGAAGAGGCCGTCGCGCCGGATCACCGAATCGTCGAAGGAGATCGTGCCGCCGCCGTGTTCGGGGCGCTGGATCGCCACGAGATCCCAGTGGATCTCGCTCTTGTTGCCGTTGTTCGCTTCCGCATAGCAGTTGCCGGGCGTGAAGTGGAAGCTGCCGGCGATCTTCTCGTCGAAGAGGATGTCCTTCATCGGCTCCCGGATGTACGGATTGAATCCGATCGCGAACTCGCCGACGAAGCGGGCGCCTGCGTCCGTGTCGAAGATCGACTCGAGCGTCTTCTGCTGCTGATCGGCGCGGCATGAGACGATGCGCCCGCCCTTGAATTCGAGCCGCACGTTCGTGAACGAGGTGCCGTTGTAGATCGTCGGCGCATTGAAGTGGATGACGCCGTCGACGCTCTCGCGCACCGGCGCGGTGAAGCATTCGCCGTCCGGAATGTTCGCGTTGCCGCAGCAGGGCACCACGCCGATTCCCTTGATGCTGAAGCGAAGATCGGTGTCGCCCGGCCCCTTGATGTGCACGCGATCGGCGGCCCGCATCCGCGCCGCGAGCCTTTCCGCGGCGCCGGCCATGCGCCCGTAGTCGAGGTTGCAGACGTCGAAGTAGAAGTCCTCGAACGCCTCGGAACTCATGCCGGCGAGCTGCGCCATCGACGGCGTGGGCCAGCGCAGCACGCACCAGCGCGTGTGCGGCACGCGCTGCTCGAAGTGCACGGGCTTCTGGTAGAGACGAGCCACCTTCTGCATCTGCGCATCGGCGATGCCCGACATCTCGCTCACGTTCTCCGAGCCGCGCACGCCGATGTAGCACTTCATTCGCTTCATGCGCTCGCGATCGCACTCGGCCCAGACCTTGAGGTCCTCGTCGGCGGCGTCCTTGTTGAGCGCCCGCATCACGCGCGTGCGACGCAGCGCCGCGTGGGCGTGACCGCCGGCGCGGCGGGCCTCCTCCACGATCGCGATCGCCACTTCGTCCGGACAGTCGAAGGTCTCGACGAGCAGATGCTCGCCCCGGCCGAGCTTGACCGAGTGCGTGACGAGATTCCGCGCGAGCGTGCGAAGTCGGGGGTCGAGCATGGCCCGATGCTACCGCTCGAGCGAGCGCGGCGCGGCCGGCGGTGCGGGGTCGGCGCGCCGCTGCAGCGGCAGCCGCAGCGAGGGATCGCCGAGCAGCACGAATTTCATTCCCTGGAAGAAGATGCTGGGCGGGTACCAGCTCTCGGTGGGAACGAGCGAGTCGAGCCGTTCGCGGCGGCGATAGTCGCGCACGGCGCGGCGCCACGCCTCGCCGAGGGTGGGCGTCGCCGTTTCGCGCGAGAGCTCGTCGCAGGCGTCGACGAATCCTTCGAGCAGCGAGATCGCGCAGGGCTGGGAGCCGGTGGAGCAGCCGATCACCGCGATGGCGCCGCCGCGCGGCCGGCGCACGAGCCGTTCGGAGAACGACGAGCGATCGAACGAGCCGGGCTGGATCGGCCCCGGCGGTGGCGGCGGCGATTCGAAGCGCTCGCCCGCCGTCGTGCCGCGATGCTCGGCGCCCGACTCGTCGAGGTAGGCGGTGTACGGCGGAAGCGCCGACCACTCGGCGGTGGAGCAGCCTGCGGAGAAGAGGATCGGCGGCGGAAGCGACTCGGGAAGATTCGCGCCGTCGATCACCGCTTCCGAGAGGCAGTGCTCCCAGCCCCACGGTTGGCCATGCCCGGAGTGAAGAAGCAGCAGCGGCGCGCGCGCGAGCGAGCGCTTCATGGTTTCGACGTCGGGCGCGGGCGACGCGTCGTCGTCGTGCACGAATGCAAGGCAGCCGCCGACGAGGGCGCGATCGAGCGTCGTCGAGATCGCCCTGGCGCGGGAACGGACATCGACCCAGCCGCCGACGGCGAAGATCGCGCCGCCGAGCGGCGTGTCGGGAGCGGCGCTCCCGCCGTTCGTCGCAGTCGGCTCGCCGCCCGCGTGCCCGGCGTCCGCCCCGCCGCGAGCGCCGAACCGCGCTCCGGTCGACTGCTCCCACTCGATCGTCTTCCGCACGATCGCCGCGGCGTCGTCGGCGTTCGAGACCGGCCAGCGCCCGACCGCGATCTCAGGATCGAGATCGCACGCGTCGGCGTTGATCGGTCCGCTCTTGTTCGACTCCCCGTGCACCTCGCCGAAGTAGCGATCGTGGAAGTCGTCGCGTCGGCCGTTCCATGACTCGAACTCGCCGTCGGCCTCCGCGAGGTCCGCGTAGTAGAGATCGCTCGGGTAGAAGGCCCAGTTCGCGGCCGCGGCGTCGCTTCGATCGAGCGTCATGAACCGGACGGGAATCGTGTCGCCGTCGCCGACGAGCAGGCAGGTGCCGAGCGCGCCGCGCCGCCAGCGATCGAAAAGGAAGCGCTTGAGGCGCTCGGGCGAATCGCGATCGCTCGGCGGCGCGTCGCCGAGAATGGACTCGAGCGACGCGAAGACCACGCCGTCGTTCTGCGGCGTCCCCGCCCGCCACGCAAGGTACGGCGCGAGCGCCTCGCGGAAGCGCTCCGGCGCGATGACGAGATGCGGGCGCGGGCCTTGATCCTGGCGCGGCGCGACCGCGGCATTCGCCGCAGGCGGCGCGGCGCAGCTCAGTGCGAGCGCGGAAGCGCCGGCGACGAACGCGAGTCCTGGCATGATTCCTTTCCGAGCAGCGTCGCGAGCATTCCCGGCGTCACCGAGTGGAAGTCGTCGACGACGAGGTCGGCGTGCCGCAGCTCCTCGCGCGTGCGACCGGGCGAGACGATCGCCACGCACTTCATGCCCGCGCGATGCGCCGCTTCCACGCCCGCGGCCGCGTCCTCGAAGACGATCGCGCGCGCGGGCTCCACGCCGAGCCGCTCCGCGGCGCGGAGGAAGACCTCGGGGTGCGGCTTGCCGTGCACGACATCGGCGCCGGACACGGTCGCGTCGAAGGTGAGTCGCGCCGGCATCGCCCGCAGGAAGGACTGCACGTTCGCGGGCGGCGCCGAGCTTCCGGCGGCAAGTCGCCATCCCGCGGCGCGCAGGGCGCGAAGCATCTGCTCGGCGCCCGCGATCGGCCGCGGCGACGCGAGGAATCGATCGCGGAAGAGCTGCTCCTTGTGCTGCGCCACGCGATCGAGCTCCGCGGGCGCGGGCGCCGGCCGGCCCGCGGAGGTCCAGAGCTCGGGAATGATCTCCTCATTGCGGCGCCCGAAGGTCCGCGCGAACTGTTCGCGCGAGAGCGAGAGGCCCTGCTCGCGGCACGCCTCGCGCCACGCGGCGAAGTGATCGTCGAAGGTGTCGAAGAGCGTGCCGTCGAGATCGAAGATGGCGGCGGGGGGGCTCGAATCCGCCGTGCGCCCCGCGCGCGGCGCGGACCCGAGCACCTCGCGCACGATCGAAACCGCGCGATCGATCGCCGCTCCGTCGACGTCGAGATGCGTGACCGCGCGAAGGCGCTGCGGTCCCATCGGAATCACGCGCAGCCCCCTCGCCGCGAGGCGAGCCGCCGCATCCGCGGCGCTGCCGTGCTCGGGCCCGAGCGCGAGGAAGACCATGTTCGACGGAATCGAGTCGGGATCGAGTTCGACGCGCAGCCCGGAGATTCCGGCGCTCGCAAGCCCGCGCGCGAGGCGCCGGGCGTTCGCATGATCGACGGCCAGTCGCTCGACATGGTGGTCGAGGGCGAAGATCGCGGCGGCCGCGAGCAGACCGGACTGCCTCATGCCGCCGCCGAGCATCTTGCGGAAGCGCCGGCAGCGATCGACGAATGCGCGCGGTCCCGCGAGCGCGCTCCCTACCGGACAGCCGAGTCCCTTCGAGAAGCAGATGCTCACCGTGTCGGCGAGCTCCGCGACCTCGCGCATCGAATAGCCGCCGGCGACCGACGCGTTCGCAAGCCTCGCGCCGTCGACGTGCACGTGCAGTCCTGCGCGGCGCGCGGCGCCCGAGACCTCGCGCACGAGTTCGAGCGGCCAGACCGTTCCCCCGCCTCGATTGTGGGTGTTCTCGATCACCACCATGCGGCTGCGCGGCGAATGGATGTCGCGGCCCCTGAGTGCGCGGAGGAGATCCGGCTCGCCGAAGAGACCGCCGTCGCCGTCGAGCGGCGCGATCATGCAGCCGGAGATCGCGGCGGGCGCGCCGGTCTCGTAGTGCACCACGTGGCTGTCTCGATGGGCGATGATCTCGTCGCCGTGCTCGCAGGCGCCGCGGATGGCGAGCTGGTTCGCCATGGTGCCGCTCGGCGTGAAGAGCGAGGCCTCCTTGCCGAGCAGGGCGGCCACCTTCGCCTCGAGCGCGGCCACGGTCGGCTCGTCGCCGAGCACGTCGTCGCCCAGATCCGCGCGGCGCATCGCGTCCCACATGGCGGCGGTGGGCTTCGTGACGGTATCGGAACGGAGGTCGACGACCTGCACGAGCCGCAGGGTAGAGGCTCCCCGTTCGGAACGCGCAAGGGTTGGCGCAACCCGGCCCGGACGGCCGATATCGAAGCCGATGCGGAGACGAGTCGCCCGCCGGACATCGAGGGCCGCCGCCCGCGCCGTTGCGGCGGCCGTGGCGGCGATCGTCGCGAGCGCGGCGAGCGCAGTGGCAAGCGTGCCGTCGAGCGCGCCGGCGAGAGTGCCAGCGAGCGCGGTGCAGGTGCAGGCGAAGCCGGAGGCGCCGGCGCCGCGAAGCGCATCGTCGTCCGGGTCGCCGCGGCACCGTGCGCTCGACATCGGATTCGAGCAGGATCCGGCGCTTCCGAGCGAACTGCCGCCCGGGTTCGTGCGCGTGCTCGACGCGGGCGAGGAGCGCGACGCGCTTCCGCCCTTCGGCCGCATCGGCGCCACCGATGCGCAGGCCTGCGAAGGTCGATGGGGACTTGCATTCGAGCTCGCCGGCGGCGGCATGACGGTTGCATCCGAGCCGCGCCTGGTTTCCGCGGCTCCGAGCGAGGTCTTCGACGCGACGATCGCGGTGCTCGTGGACGGGCTCGAGCGTTCGCAAGCCGGCGTCGCGCTCATGGCGGTCGACGAGAGCGGTTCTCCGATCGAGGGGGCTCGCTGGTCGGGCATGGCGGGGAACTCGCGCGGCTGGCAGCGACTCTCGCTGCGAACGGGACCCATGCCGCCTGGCACGCGAGCGCTCGAAGTGGCGCTCGAGGTGCGGCCGATCGAGCGCGACGACGCCACCGGCGACGTGTCGGGCAGCGTGGTCTTCGACGATCTCGAACTCTGGCGCGTGCCGCGCGTGGGGATCGAGATCGATCGCGCGGGCGCGCCGATCGGCGAGGCGCCGCGCGGCGCGATCGTGACGATCGACGATCCGGCGCCCCCGTGCACGACGTCGCTGCGCCTGTTCGACGCGGACAACCGCGAGCTCGGCTCGTGGACCCTCGAGCAGCCGGGTTCGTTCGAGATCGCATTCCCGCCGCTCGGTCCCGGCAGCTTCGCCGTCGAGGCCTCCGTGCTCGAGGGCGATCGCGCGCTCGAGCTGCGAACGCACGGCATCGCGGTGGGAGAGCGCCCGGCGCGGCGAGCGCCGCAGCACGAGGCGCCGATCCGCTTCGGCATCTGGATCGATCGGCCGGACGAGCGGACGGCGCGGGCGATGCTCGAATCGATCCAGCTCGTGCATCCCGACTTCGTCGTGATCGAGCTCGGCGAAGCGGCGACCGAGCCGACGAACGCGATGTCGCTCGCATCGCTGCGGCGCTGGTGCGATTCGCTGCGTCTCGACGGCATCGAGCCGGTGCTTCGGATCTCGCGGATTCCCAAGGCGCTTGCGGCGGAACTGCACCTGGAAGTCGACGATCCGGCGGCGATCTTCGAACTCGACGGCGATGCGTGGCGACGCGCCTACGGCGCGTGGTTCGAGCGCTTCGGCCACGTGCAGCGGCGCTGGATGATCGCGTCGACGCAGAAGCGAACGCCGCCCTGGAGCGCGCGGCTCGACGGCCTGGTGCCGGGATTCCTCGAGTGCGAGGGGATCGTCGAGGCGATCGACGCGGCGCCGTCGACGGAGCGGCGCGCCGCGGACTCGGTGGCGGGCTCCGCGATCGATCGGTGGCGCGGCGGCGCGGCGATGCTCGCGCTGCGAGGCGGAATCGCGGAGGAGCCGGGCGCGGCGGCGCTCGCGTGGAGCGCGCTCGCGTCGGCGGCGCGGGGCGCCCGTTCGATCGCGGACCTGGACGCCGGAAGCGAGCTCGGCTGCCTGCTGCTCTCGTGCGAGCGCACGGCGCGCGTGCTGCTCTGGCGGCGGGACGGCGGTCCGCCGTCTCGCACGGCGCTTCCGTTCGACGGCGAGTCGATGCGCGCCGTCGACGCGCTCGGCGCGACGATCGAGCTCGAACGGCGCCAGGGCGCCGTGTCCACCGAGATCGGATCGACGCCGATCGTGGTCGACGGCGTCGACGCCACCCTCGGCGCGTTCCTCGCCGCGATCCGCTTCGAACCGAAGCGGCTCCAGGGCACCACCGCGGAGCAGGACCTCTCGATGCACCTGGCGAATCCATGGGACGTCACGATGGAGGGCATGCTTCGCTTCGTCTCGCCGACCGACTGGTCGTTCGTGCCGCGATTCCAGCGATTCACGCTCGCGCCGGGCGCCGCGACGATCGTCTCGACGCGCCTCACGCTGCCGCGTTCGCAGATCACGGGGCCGGAGCGCGTGGGCGTCGAACTCGAGTTCACCGCCGATCGGGGGCGATCGCTGCGCGTGGATCCGCCGATCGAGATCGCCGTGGACGACTTCACCTGCGACGCGACCCTGCGGCGCGTGACGCTCGCGGACGGTCGGCCCGGCGCCGTCATCGAGGTCATGCTCTCGAATC
>VGXK01000026.1 GCA_016873355.1 Phycisphaerae bacterium
CGTGCCCGTGAAGACGCGGAAGTTCGCGCACATTCTCGCGGAGCTCGAGCAGAGTTTCGAGATCCATCGCGCGAAGGGGACCCCGCTCGGCGGCGTGCACATCGAGCTCACGGGCGAGGACGTCACCGAGTGCACGGGCGGCGCGCGCGGGCTTGCGGACGAGCAGCTCGTGCGCGCGTATCGAAGCCGCGTCGATCCGCGCCTCAATTACGAGCAGGCGCTCGAGATCGCCATGCTCATCGCCCGCCGCATGCGCGGTGCGTGAATGTCCGCCGCATGCGCGGCGCGTGAGCGTCACGGCACGCGCGGTGCGAGAATGCCCGCCGCACGCGGGGCGCGCGGGCGAGGGCTACAATCCGCCCCCTCATGCCGCGGCAGACGAGACGCGTGGTCATCAGCGGGATCGGTCCGATCACGCCGTTCGGTCTCGGCATCGAGCCGCTCTGGAACGGATTGGCGGAAGGCCGTTCGATGCTCGCGCCGGCGCCCACCTTCGACTCCACGGGATTTCCGTGCCCGTTCGTGGGCGCCATCACGCGCGAGCTCTTCGACGTGAAGAGCGTGGTTCCGAAGTCCTACCGCAAGGCGACCAAGGTGATGGCGCGCGACATCGAGCTCGCCGTCGGCGCCGCGCACGCGGCGATGGCGAGCGCGGGAATCGTGACCAAGTCCCACGAGCCCGCCGACGGTCGCGTGACGATTCCTCCCGATCGGTTCGGCTGCCACATCGGCGCGGGACTGATCGCGGCGGAGGAGAACGAGCTCACCGCGGCGCTCGCCACGGCCGCCGGCCCCGACGGGCGCTTCTCGCTGTCGATCTGGGGTTCGCAGGGAATGCAGAACCTGACGCCGCTCTGGATGCTCAAGTACCTGCCGAACATGCTCGCGTGCCATGTGACGATCATTCACGACTGCCAGGGGCCGTCGAACACGATCACCTGCGCGGAAGTGAGCGGGATCCTGAGCATGGGCGAGTCGATGCGCGTGATCGAGCGAGGCGACGCCGACGCCTGCATCTCCGGCGGCGCCGAGAGCAAGGTGAATCTCATGGGACTGCTTCGCCAGCACTTCGCCGGGCGCATGCCGAAGGCGGCGCCGGGCGACGATCCCGCGGCGCTCGTGCGGCCGTTCGCGCCCGATGCGCGCGGCTGTCCGCCGGGCGAAGGCGGCGGGCTGCTCATCCTCGAGTCGGAGGAGTGCGTGTCGAAGCGGGGCGGCGCCGCGCTCGCGGCGCTCGAGGGGTTCGGCGCGCGCCAGAGCATCTGCACGGACGACGCCGGAATCGTGCCCGACGCGGACGGCGCCGCCGACGCGATCCGCGCGGCGCTCGAGGACGCCCGCGCCGACCTCGATTCGATCGACGCGATCGTTCCCTTCGGCACCGGCGTGCCCGAGCTCGACGCCACGGAGCGACGCGCGCTCCACGCGGTCTTCGGCGCCCGCGCGAAGTCGATTCCGATCGTGACGATCACGCCGTCGATCGGCAACTGCGGCGCGGGCGCGGCGGCGGTCGGCGCGTGCGTCGCGGTCGAGTGCCTGCGGCGGCAGATGCTGCCGGCGCGGCTCAACGGCGCGGGCATCGGCGATCTCGATGCGAACGCGGCGCCCGCGCGCAGCGCGGAGCTCAACCGGATGCTCGTGGCCTTCCCCAGTTTCGGCGGGCAGAACGGGGCGATCGTGCTCGGGAGGACGCCATGATCGGCGCGCGCGCGATCCATCGAAACGGAGCTTCATCATGAGCGCCCCGGAGCGCATCGTCGTCACCGGCATGGGGTGGATCACGCCGCTCGGGCACGATCTCGACACGGTCTGGTCGCGGCTCATGAAGGGCGAGAGCGGCATGGCGCCGACCACGCATTTCGACGCGAAGACCTTCCCGACCTCGTTCGCGGCCGAAGTTCGTGAACTCGATCTCGCGAAGTTCCTCCCCGACGCGTCCAGGCACGCCAGCGCCGGACCGAACACGCAGTTCGCGCTCGGCGCCGCGGCGCAGGCGTGGAAGCAGGCCGGGTTCGATCGCTCGCCGCCGAAGGATCCGCGCCGCGTGGGCTGCTACCTCGGCGCGGGCGAAGGCGTGCTCGACTTCGACAACTACGTGGGCTCGAATCTCGGCGGCTGGGACGCGGCGCAGAACAAGGTCGACGGCAAGCGATGGATCGAGGTCGCCATGCAATGCATGGACCGCATGCGCGAGATCGAGCAGGAGCCGAACATGCCGCTGGCGCACCTGGCGCGCGAATTCAGGATCCGCGGACCCGCGTTCAACTGCCTCACCGCGTGCGCGGCGAGCACGCAGGCGATCGGCGAGGCGTTCAGCATCCTGCGGCGCGGCGACGCCGACGTGATGGTCTCGGGCGGCACGCACACCATGATCCACCCGTTCGGCGTGACGGGATTCAACCGGCTGACCGCGCTCTCGACGTTCAAGGGCGACCCGACGAAGGCGAGCCGTCCGTTCTGCGCGAGCCGCGACGGCTTCGTGATGGGCGAGGGAAGCGGCATCGTGATCCTCGAGACGCTTTCGCACGCATCGGCGCGCGGCGCGACGCCGCTCGCGGAAGTGATCGGCTACGGCTCGAGCGCCGACGCGTTCCGCATCACCGACATCCAGCCGGAAGGGCGCGGTGCGGCGGCGGCGATGACGCAGAGCCTGCGCCAGGCCGGTCTCGATCCGCAGTCGACTCGCCCGGACGGGCGCCCCGTGGTCGACTACATCTCGGCGCACGGCACCGGCACGAAGGAGAACGATTCGATCGAGAGTCGCGCGGTGAAGGTCGTCTTCGGCGAGCTGGCCAGGCGCATTCCCATGAGCTCGATCAAGAGCATGATGGGACACCTGATCGCGGCGGCGGGCGCGGTCGAGTTCATCACCTGCGTGCTGTCGATCAGGCACGGCATGCTGCCGCCCACGATCAATCACCACGATCCCGATCCCAGTCTCGACCTCGACTACGTGCCGAACTCGGCGCGGAAGGCGCAGGTCGACACCTGCCTGTCGAACTCCTTCGGCTTCGGCGGGCAGAACGACGCGGTGGTCGTCACCCGCTTCGCGGCGTAGGCGCGACGATGACGAGGTGCCGCGTGGGTGACGATCGATCGACGCGCAACGCGGACGACGAACGATGACTCGATCGCGAGCGAGCGTTCGGCGATGAAGTGGCGACGCGTCGTGGGGTGGGCGTGCGCGGCGGCGGGTCTTGCCGTCGGCGCCGGCGCGTGGCTCGCGTTTCGAACGCCGTCCTGGTGGTCGCCGCCGAGCGCGCGTCCGGGCGCGGTGTCGCGCGAGGACGATCGCGCCCGCGCGCTCGAGCAGGGAATCGCCGCCGAACTCACGAAGGTTCGCCCGTCTGGCCAGCGCTTCGCGATGCGCATCCGCGCCGAGGACGCGAACGCGTGGCTGGCGCTGCGCCTGCCGCAATGGCTCGTGCACGATCGCGAGCTTCCGTGGCCGAAGGGCGTCGAGCTGGTGCAGGTGCACGCCGGGGCTCCCGATCGACTCACGCTCGCGGCGAAGCGCGACGGAGTGATCTGGTCGATCTCGGTGCGCGCGGTGATCGAGAACGGGCGCCTTCGACTCGAACCGCGCGGCGGCGCGATCGGCCGACTCTGGATTCCGTGGCTCGGAAACGGCGGACGCGACGACGGTCGCGGCGCGCTCGGCATCGCGGCGCTCGTGCCGGAACTCGCGGCGCCGACCGACGCGATTCTCCCCTTGCCGGATGGTCGTCGCCTCCGCTTGCTCGATCTCGAGTTCGACGGCGATGAAGCGCGATTCCAGTTCGAGTCGATGCCGCGTTGACTGCCGCCGCGCAGCCGATCGGAGCGGGGCTCGGCGGCCGGATCCTTATTTGCGTTCCAGCATTGAAACGCTAATAATGCCGCTCGCTGTCTTCGACGACGCAAACAGCACCGATCATGTCCAAGCTCCGCGCTCGCCAACCCCATGGTCGACGGATTCGAGTCTCGAGCGGCGAGCAAGCCTTCGTTCCGGATCCGCTGCCTCCGCCGCTTGACTGGTCGGTGAGGCTCTCGAGCGCACTTTCAGCAGCGGATCGCGCCATCGGCCGACTTGCCGGCGAGGGCCGCCGTCTTCCGAATCCGCATCTCCTCATCCGACCGTTCGTGCGCCGCGAGGCAGTGCTGTCGAGTCGCATCGAAGGAACGCAAGCAACCTTGGGAGAGCTGCTGGCCGCCGAAGCAGGCGCCGCCGTGGATCGAAGCCCCTCGGATCTCCGCGAGGTCGGGAACTACGTCGCGGCGCTCGAATTCGGCGTGAAGCGACTGCGGACGATGCCGCTCTCGCTTCGGCTCACCCGAGAGTTGCATGAGAAGTTGATGCGCGGCGTCCGCGGCGATCACGCGACTCCGGGCGAGTTCCGTCGAAGTCAGAACTGGATCGGGCCTGCCGGTTGCACGCTCGCCAACGCGACATTCGTCCCGCCGCCGCCCGATCGACTCATGGAATGCCTCGGTGCGTGGGAGCGATTCCTTCACGATGAGTCCATGCCTCCGCTCGTCCATGCGGCCCTCGTCCATTCGCAGTTCCAAGCCATCCATCCATTCATCGACGGCAACGGTCGAGTCGGTCGGCTTCTGATCACGCTTCTGTTCGTGGCGAGAGGCGTGCTTCCGACGCCGCTCCTCTACCTGAGTGCCTGGTTCGAGGCCACGCGACGCGACTACTACGATCATCTCCTTGGCGTCACGGAGCGCGGCGAATGGGAGGAGTGGATTGCGTATTTCCTGGCCGGCGTGGCGCGACAGGCGGAGGACGCGCTCTCGCGCATTCAGCGCATCGACGATCTGCTTGGTGCATGGCGTGAGCGAGTGGCCTCGTCGCGCACGGCGGCCCGACTGATCGATCTGCTCGCCGAGAATCCGTACTGCACGGTGAACGCCTTGGCGAAGCGACTCAAGGTGGCGTTCACCACGGCTCAGCGCGCGATCGACCGTCTTGAATCGGCGGGCATCGTCTCGATGGCGTCGGAGGCGAAGCGGAACCGCGTCTATTGCGCTCGCCACTTGCTGGCCATTCTCGAGGAAGCGCCGCGCCTCGAGCCGGACGCGCCGCGCCTCGAGCCGGAAGCGCCTCGGCGCACGCGAACTCGTCGCTCCGCCCGACGCTAGACTTCGCCCCTTCGCCGCGATGCGGCGCAGCGTCACCGACCTCCATGCCGAACCTCACGATCAACGGCGAGCGCTACGACTTCGAGAAGGGCGAGACGATTCTCCAGGTGGCGCTGCGCAACGGCGTGGAGATCCCGCACTACTGCTACCACCCGGAACTCTCGATCGTGGCGAACTGCCGCATCTGCCTGGCCGAGGTGTGGGCGCCGAATCCCAGGACCGGCGTGCTCGAGCCGGGGCCGAAGCTCTTCCCGACCTGCCAGCATCCCGCCGCCGACGGCCAGGTGGTGCACACCGATTCGCCGAAGGCCATGGCGAATCAGAAGGCGGTGATGGAGTACCTGCTCATCAATCACCCGGTCGATTGCCCGGTGTGCGATCAGGCGGGCGAGTGCCATCTCCAGGACTACAGCTATCAGTACGGTCGCGGGCAGAGCCGCTTTCTCGAGGACAAGGAGAAGAAGCCCAAGAAGGATCTCGGCCCGCACGTGCTGCTCTACAGCGACCGCTGCATCATGTGCACGCGCTGCGTGCGCTTCACGCGCGAAGTGACGGGCACCGGCGAGCTGATGGTCGACGGCCGCGGCAACCACGAGGAGATCGACGTCTTCCCCGGCATCGCGCTCGACAATGAGCTCAGCGGCAACGTGGTGGACATCTGCCCGGTCGGCGCGCTGCTCGACAAGGACTTCCTCTTCCAGCAGCGCGTCTGGTTCCTCAAGAAGACGCCGTCGATCGACGGCATCACCTCGAGCGGCGACAACATCTCCGTGGAGCACAACGAGGGGCGCATCCATCGCATCAAGCCGCGCACGAATCCCGAGGTGAATCGCTGGTGGATCACCGACGAGGTGCGCTACGGCTGGAAGTTCGTGCATCGAGAGGATCGGCTGCGCCTTCCGACGATCGCCGGTCGCGATCCGTGGGCGCTCGAAGCGGCGAACGAAGCGTGGACGACGGCGCTCGACCGCGCGAACGAGCTGCTCGAGGCGAGCGTCGACGCCGGCCGTCGCGCCGCGCTGCTCGTGAGTCCGATGCTCTCCTGCGAAGACTCGTTCTGGCTGTCGCGCTGGGTGCGCTCGGTCGACTCGAAGGCGATCACGGGCGTCGGACCGATTCCGCGCCACGGCGAGGACAGGAAGTTCCCCGGCGGGTTCACCGTGCGCGCCGAGAAGGCGCCGAACGCGCGCGGCGTGCGGCGCGTGCTCGAATCCGGGGGCGCCGGCGTGCTCGACTTCAAGGCGTTCGTCGAGGCGCTGCGAAAGGGTTCGATCGGCGTCGCCGTGGTCACCGGCAACTACCCGAGCGAGTGGATCACGCCCGAACTGATGGACGCCCTGGGCGAAACGCCGACCGTGCTGATCGACACGCTGCCGTCCGCCCTCGGCTCGCGATCGCAGGTGGTTCTGCCGGGCGCCGCGTGGGTCGAGAAGGAAGGCAGTTTCGAGAATGTCGGCGGCCGCCTCCAGGCCTTCGAGCGCGCGATCGCGCCGCCCGACTTCGCCCGCGCCGAAGCTCAGATCGCGCTCGACCTCATCGCGCAGCTCGACGGCGCGATGCCGCCGGTCTTCTCCGCCGCCGACACGCGGCGCGAGATGTTCGCGTCCGGACTCGGCGGCTTCGATTCCGTTCACGAGCCGCCGGCGCCCGGGTCGCAGGAGCCCGACATGATCTACCTCGAGCTCTGACGCCCCGCGCGAGCACGCCGACCATGTCCCACGAAGCGCCCGTCGACGCTCCGATTCTCGCCCTGCTTCGCGAACGCTGGAGTCCGTACGTCTACAGCTCGAAGCCCGTGCCGGACGCCGATCTCCGCGCGATCTTCGAGGCGGCCCGCTGGGCGCCGTCGTCCTACAACGAGCAGCCGTGGCGATTCATCGTCGCCACGAGCGCCGATGCGGCGGCGCACGCGAAGGTGCTCCTGTGCCTCGTGGAAGCGAATCAGGCGTGGGCGAAGCATGCGCCCGTGCTTGCGCTCGGATGCCACACCACCGTGCATGCGAAGAACGGCAAGCCCAACAAGGCGGCGGCGCACGATCTCGGACAGGCCGCGGCGCAGCTCTCGATCGAGGCCGCGTCGCGCGGCATCCGCGTGCACCAGATGATCGGCATCGTGCCCGAGCGTGCGAAGGAGCTCTTCAAGGTTCCGGACGGCGTGGAGGTGCTCACGGGACTGGCGCTCGGCTACCCGGGCGAGCCGGCGAAGGCCGCGCCCGATCTGGCATCGAGGGACGCCGCCCGGCGGCCCCGCATCTCGATCGGCGAGACCGTCTTCGCCGGCGCGTGGGGCACGCCTGCATTCGGCAGATAGCCGCGATGAGGCGTGCGTCGCCGGCACGCTTCGTCGGCGTTCCGCGTCGGCGCATCGATCGAACGCTTGAGATCGCTCCGTTCCGGGGTAGGCTTCGGCCGTCGGCGGGAGGGTCGCGATGGCTCGCGGTTCGTGGGTTCGAACGAAGCTGGGCGCACGAACTCGATCGGGTTCGCGCAGGTGGTCCCGTCGCCCATTCGGCGCCGGACCGTCGGGTCGCGCGTTCGCCGCGTTCGCCGCGAGCGGCACGATTGCCGGCGCGACGCTCGCGACGCCGCCGACCTTCGTCGACGTCACGGCGTCCGCGCACCTGGCGGCCACGCACGATCCGTCGGCGGCGCTTCTGTTCGCCGCGAGCATCATCGCCGACCTCATCGCGCCCGTCGTCGTGGGCGACTTCGATCGCAACGGCCTCCAGGACGTCTTCGTCGTGTGCAGCGGCAAGCAGCCCGACAAGCTCTTCATGAACCTGGGCGGCGGCGTCTTCATCGACCGGGCGGCGGAGTGGGGCGTGGCCGTCAAGCACATGGGGCTCTCCGCGTGCGCGGGCGACTACGACCGCGACGGCGATCTCGACCTCTACGTGATGAGCGCGGGACTCGACGGCGCGCCGCTCGCGAAGGGCAAGCATCGCCTCTATCGCAACGAAGGCGGCACGCGCTTCGCGGAAGTGGCGGCAAGCGCCGGCGTGCAGGTCGCGTCGCCGGTCCTGGCCGACGGGCTCGGCTGCGCCTTCGGCGACTACGACCTCGACGGCGATCTCGATCTCGCGGTGGGCGGATACTTCATCCCGTCGCAGGGGAATCGACTTTTCCGCAACAACGGCAACGGCACGTTCACGGATGTCACGGTCGCCGCCGGCCTTTTCCCGATGCCCATCTACAACTTCTCGCCGCGCTTCGCCGACATGGATGGCGATCGACATCCCGAACTGCTCATGGCGGCGGACTTTCACACCTCGCGCTACTACCGCAACAACGCGAACGGCACGTTCACGAATCTCACGCCGTCGAACGGAACCGGCACGGACGACAACGGCATGGGACATGCGGTCGCCGACTTCGACGGCGACGGGCGCCTCGACTGGTTCGTCACGAGCATCTGGGCGGTCGGAAGCTTCGAGTCGCCGGGCACGGGCAATCGCCTCTACCGCAATCTCGGCGGGCACGCGTATGCGGACATCGCCTCCGCGAGCGGCACGCTCAACGGCAACTGGGCGTGGGGCGTCTCGGCCGTCGATCTCGATCACAGCGGCTCGGTCGATCTCGTGCAGACGAACGGCTGGTTCACGCAGCCGCAGTTCGTCAACCAGCCGGCTCGCGTGTGGATGAACGACGGCGCGGCGAACTTCACCGATGTCGCCGCCACCTGCGGGCTCTGGCACACGCTCTCGGGCCGCGGCCTCGCCACCCTCGACGCCGACAACGACGGCGATCGCGACGTGCTCATCATGGCGAGCAAGGGACCGCTGCGCTTCTACCGCAACGACCTCGTCGTCGCGGGCGCGCCCGTTCCCGCGGATGCGAACTGGCTTCGCGTGTCGGTCGACGCGACGGGTGCGCCGCGCGTGGCGCCCGACGGAATCGGCACGCTGGTGCTGGCGAGCGCGGGCGGCACGCTGCAGCGCCGCCTCATCGACGGCGGCACGAACTACCAGTCGCAGGACGAACTCGCCGCGCACTTCGGGCTCGGCACGGCCACGACGGTCGACGAGCTGCGGCTTCGCTGGACCGACGGCACCGTCACGATGATGCGACGCGTGCCCGCGAATCAGCGGCTCGAGATCGAAATCGGACGGCGCTGCGACCTCGACGGGGACGACCACGTCGGCGGCCGCGATCTCGGCGAGCTGCTCGGCGCCTGGGGCGAGATCGATCCGACCGATCTGCGCGACCTCAACGCGAGCGGCGAGGTCGATCTCGACGACCTCGAGCTGCTGCTCTCGGCGTGGGGGATCTGACGCGCGCGGACGCGCGCTTCGCCGGAGACTTCGAGGAGCGCGAGGGCCCGCTCGACGCGGGGCTTGCCGAGGATCGCGTCGCCGAACGCGCCGGCCGGCCGCTCGAACCGTCGTTCGTCGGCAGCTTCGCCTTCGCCGCAAGGGAGAGGAGTTGCCGCAGCGCCGCGGAATCGATGCCGTCGAGGCTCTTCAAGTAGAGGCAACCGACGCCGTGCGAGTGCGGTCCGAGCCTGGGAAGCAGCGCACGCACCTTCGGATCTTGCATCGCGCAGCAGAGGTGGAGCGACAGTCCTCCCTTGCGCGGCGCGAAACCGAGCGCGAACCAGTCGAGCTCGCGACCCGACGCGTAGCGCAGGTGCACATCCTTGAAGCCGACGATCGAACCCCACATGCGGCCCTTCTCGCCGGTGGCGCGCTCCATCATCGACGCGAGCATGCGGCAGTCGCGCTGCTGCGCCGGGTCCTTGAGCGATGCGATGAAGCGATCGACCGGCTCGCCGGTCTTCTTCGTCTTGAGTTCGGCCTTCATGGCACGGAGCGTACGCTGCCGCGATGCCTCCGCCAACGACTCGCGCCGCGAGGCCGCCGACGATCAAGCGCGTGGGCGGCACTTGGGCGATCGCACGGCTCGACGCGGATGCGCCGCTTCCGCCGTGGGCGCTCGAGTGCGTCGCGGCGAGCGCCGACGCCGCGGCGAGCGCCGACGCCCGCGCGTTCGCAAGCGTCACGCGAACCGGGGCGGAACTCTCGATCGTGGCGCCCGAATCGCGCGTGCCGGCTCGCATGGCGTCCGGTGCGCGCTGCGAGCGCGGCTTCTCGCTCTACTCGCTCGCGGGCCCGATTCCCTTCGAGGCGATCGGCGTGCTGCGCTCGACGCTCGCGCCGCTCGAATCGGCCGGCATCTCCGTCTTCGCGATCTCGACCTTCGACACGGATCACCTGCTCGTGCGCTCGACGGACGCGAAGCGAGCGGAGCATGCGCTCTCGGCGGCGGGGTTCCGCCTCGAATGATCGCCCCGACCGATCGCCGCGACGACCCCCGAGGGCCGTATCCTCACCGCCCATGACGCGCCCGACGCAGGAGATCGACGCCGAGATCCGTCGCGCCTGGACGCTGCCCTCGCGCTTCTACGGCGACGCGGCCACGCACGCGGAGGTGCTCGAGCGGGTCTTCGCGCGGTCGTGGCAGATCGTGGCGCGCGACGAGGACGTGCGCACGCCCCAGCAGGTTCACCCGTGCTCGTTCCTCGACGGCTCGATCGACGAGCCGCTGCTGCTCACGCGCGACGGCGAGGATCGGCTGCACTGCCTCTCGAACGTCTGCACGCATCGCGGCTCGCTCGTGGCGGCGTCGCCGTGCCGCGCCTCGCAGCTTCGATGCCCGTACCACGGCCGCCGCTTCTCCCTCGACGGGCGATTCCAGTCGATGCCGTCGTTCGAATCCGCGGAGAACTTCCCTTCGCCGAGCGACGATCTCCCGCGCTTTCCCGCCGGACGCTGGGGGCCGTTCCACTTCGCGAGCCTCGATCCGGCGGAACCGTTCGACTCGATGATCGCGCCGATGCGCGAGCGCATGTCGTGGTTGCCGCTCGACGAGTTCCGCTTCGAGCCGTCGCGAAGCCGCGACTACCTGGTCCGTGCGAACTGGGCGCTCTACTGCGACAACTTCCTCGAGGGATTCCACATCCCCTTCGTGCACGCGTCGCTCAACGACGTGCTCGACACCGCGAGCTACGACACGGAACTGCATTCGCGCTCGGTGCTTCAGGTCGGCGTGGCGAAGGGTGGGGAGGATTCGTTCGAGCTGCCGCGGGATCATCCGGACGCGGGACGCCCGATCGCGGCGTTCTGGTGGTGGCTCTTCCCGAACCTCATGTTCAACTTCTATCCGTGGGGACTGTCGCTCAACATCGTGCGTCCGCTCGCCGTCGATCGCACGCGCGTCTCGTTCCAGTCGTGGGTGTGGCGGCCCGAACGCCTCGATTCGGGCGCCGGCGCCGAGATCGACCGCGTGGAGCGCGAGGACGAGCAGATCGTGGAACTCGTGCAGCGCGGGGTTCGCAGCCGCCGCTACGACCGCGGGCGCTATTCGCCCACGCGCGAGCAGGGGGTGTGGCACTTCCATCGCCTGCTTGCCGGAGCGCTTGCGTGAGCGCGGCGCGACGACTCGCCGGCGCCGTGCGGCCCG
>VGXK01000027.1 GCA_016873355.1 Phycisphaerae bacterium
CCAGGTCATCGCCGACGCGCGGCGGCTCTACGACGTGGTGCTGATCGACACGCCGCCGGCCATCGTCGCCGGCGAGGTCATGACGATCGCGAACCGGGTCGACGCCACGCTGCTCATCGTGCACGCGTGGAACGACCAGCGCGGCCTCGTGGCGCGGCTGGCCCATCAGTTGCTCGACATGCGAAGCGTCTTCCTCGGCGTGATCCTCAATCGGCCGCGGTCGACCGCCGGCGGCTATTTCCGCAAGAACGCGGAGGCGATCTCGGCCTACGCGAAGTCGCGCTGAATCCGCACGGACTGCGATGACGGACGCCGTGCCCACGCGCCACGCACTCGTCACCGGTGGCGCCGGGTTCATCGGCAGCCACCTGGTGGAGGCGCTGCTCGCGCGCGGCGATCGCGTGACCGTGATCGACGACTTCTCCACCGGTCGCCGGTCGAATCTCGACGCCGCGTCGGCGAAGTGGGGCTCGCGCCTGCGCGTGATCGAGGGTCGCGTCGGCGCCGTGCTCGAGTCGTCGCTTCCGCGTCCCGACCTCGTCTTCCATCTCGCGGCGGCGGTCGGCGTGCGGCTCGTCGTCGAGCGGCCGATCCACACGATCGAGAACAACGTGCTCGAGACCTCGGCGCTGCTGCGCTTCGCCGCGTCGCACGAATCGCCCACGCTCGTGGCGAGCACGAGCGAGGTCTACGGCAAGGGCGTTCGCACGCCGTTCCGCGAGGACGACGACGTGCTCTACGGTCCCACCTCGGTCACGCGCTGGAGCTACGCCTGCTCGAAGGCGATCGACGAATACCTGGCGCTCGCATACCACCGCGAGCACGGCCTTCCGGTCGTCGTGGTGCGGCTCTTCAACACGGTCGGTCCGAGGCAGGTGGGCGACTACGGCATGGTGCTTCCGTCCTTCGTCGAGCGCGCGCTGCGGGGCGAGCCGCTCGAGGTCCACGGAGACGGCCAGCAGACGCGCTGCTTCTGCGACGTGCGCGACGTGGTGCCGGGGCTCGTGGCGCTCGTCGGAAACGAGGCGTGCCGCGGACGCATCTTCAACCTGGGTCGCGACGAGCCGATCTCGATCGAGTCGTTGGCGCAGCGCGTGGTCCGCGCGCTCGGCAGCCGCTCGCCGGTCCGGCTCGTTCCCTACAAGGACGTGTTCCCGGTGCAATTCGACGATCTCCGCGTGCGACAGCCCGATCTGGCGCGCGTGCGCGAGGCGATCGGCTTCTCACCGTCGATCGATCTCGAGCGGACGATCCGTGATCTCGCGGCGGAGATCGAACGGCGCCTCGCGGGGTCGAGGAGCGCGGCGTCGTGACGATTCCCGTGGGCGCCCAGCTTCCCTCCGTGCCTCCCATCGAGCCGCTCGCCCTGAACGGCGCGACGCCGCCGGAGAGCATGGTCGTGAACGGCATCGAGCTGCTCAACAGCTTCGTGCCCGTCTTCCTGGTCGCGTTCGTGGTGACGCTGCTCGCCACGCCGATCGTGCGCCGAATCGCCGTGAGCGCGGAGGTGATCGACCGGCCCGACAAGGTGCGGAAGGAGCACGCATTCCCGATCGCGTACCTCGGAGGCATGGCGGTCTTCTTCGGCGTGCTTGCCGGAATCGCGGCGAGCTACATGCTCGTGCGGCCGCCCGCGTCGATCCTGATGCCCGTGCCGCTGTCGATCGCGGTGGGCATGGTGGCGATTGCGCTCACCGGCCTGCTCGACGACATCTGGAAGCTCTATCCGCGCCTGAAGATCGCGGGACAGCTCGTGGCGGCGGCGGCGCTGGCGTACGAGAACTACGGAACGCAGGTGGCGTGGGGATTCCTCGGCACGCTCGTCGGGCCGCCGGACGCCGTGCTCTGGCACGGCACGATCTCGATCCCGCTCATGGCGCCGTTCGAGCTGACGATCGTCGCGGAGCAGATCTACTACTGGGTCGGCGTGGCGATCATCGGCGTCTTCGTGCTCGGTGCGTGCAACGCGGCGAATCTCATCGACGGTCTCGACGGCCTGCTCGCCGGGTCCACGGCGATCATGTGCGTCGGATTCCTGATGATCAGCCTGCTCATGGCCATGATCCTGGGCGCGGAGGATCCCGATCGCACGCTCGTGGCGGCGCGCGTGGCGCTCACGCTGGCGCTGCTCGGCGCCATGCTCGGATTCCTTCCGTACAACTTCAATCCCGCGGTCATCTTCCTCGGCGACACGGGAAGCCTGCTCATCGGCTACCTGTGCATCTCGATCATCCTGATGTTCGGCGAGCACGGGCAGTCGAGCCTGGTCCTGGCGGGACTCATCATCTTCGCGCTGCCGATCATGGACACGGTGCTGGCCATCGTGCGGCGGCGGCTGGCCGGCGTCTCCCTCTCCTCCGCCGACAGCAACCACATCCATCACCAGCTCAAGCGATCGCTCGGATCGGTGCGCAAGGCGGTGCTGGCGCTCTACGCGATCACCGCGTTCTTCGCGGTGATGGGGGTGGCGCTCGCCGCGATGCGGCTGCTCACGACCGTGCGCGTGCTGGTCGTCTACGCGATCGCCTTCGCGTTCTTCGCCTTCGTGGCGGCGGTGGCGTTCAAGACCGCGCGGCTCGGCGCCTGGACGCTCGCGGTGGCCAAGGAGCAGCGGGCGCAGGGCACGGCGCCGCCCGCGAAGCCCGACACCGCCTCCCGCGCCGCGAGCAAGAGTTGAGCGCCGAGCGAGGGAGGCATCTCCCGGTTCTGCTCGACGAAGTGCTGGGAGCGCTCGATCCGAAGCCCGGCGAGACGCTCGTCGACTGCACGGCGGGACTCGGCGGCCACGCCGCCGCGATCGCGACGCGGCTGGGACCGACCGGGCAGGTGCTGCTCGTCGATGTCGATCCGGCGAACCTCGCGCCGGCAACGGACTCCGTCCGGCTGCGCTCCGGCGCGCCGCAGGTGAGGTCGGTCGCCGCCAACTTCGCGTCGGTCGAGGCGATCACCGCGCGGGAAGGGCTGCGGGCGGACCTTCTGCTCGCCGACCTGGGCTTCTCGAGCAACCAGATGGCAGACCCCCTGCGCGGACTCTCCTTCGCCGCCGACGCTCCGCTCGACATGCGGCTCGATCCGTCGCTCTCGGGAACCGCCGCGGATCTCGTCGCGGCGCTTCCGGAGCGCTCGCTCGCGGACCTCATCTTCGAGCTCGGCGAGGAGCCCCTGGCACGGCGGATCGCGAAGCGCCTCGTCGAGGCGCGCCGCACGGAAGCGATCACGACGACGGCGCAATTGGCGCGGCTCGTTCGGGAGGCGTACGGTTCGCGCGCGGCGTCGTCGCGCATGAACCCGGCCACCCGCACGTTCATGGCCCTTCGAATCGCGGTGAACGACGAGCTCGGCGCCCTCGAGCGCCTGCTCGACTCGATCGAGCGGGGCGCGGCGAACGCCGCGAGCGACCGCGAGAGCTGGCTCTCGCCGGCGTGCCGCGTGGCCATCATCTCCTTCCACAGTCTCGAGGATCGCCTCGTGAAGCGGCGCTTCCGGGCGATCGCGAAATCCCTCGAGACCCGCGGCGCCGAGACCTCCCGCAAGCCCGTCGAGGCGTCGGAGGAGGAATCTCGCGGAAATCCTCGATCACGCTCCGCGAAGCTGAGGATTCTTCGCCTGCGTGGCCGATGCTAAGGTGGCGGGCGCGGTGGCCACGGTCGGCCTCCGCGCCGGCTCCATCGGACCGGGTTCGACCTCGCAAGGACGCGTCATGACTCGCGAAAGCAAGCTCGCACTCATCGTCGGCTTCGGCCTCGTTCTCTTCGTCGGCATTCTCGTCTCCGACCACTTTTCCGCGGGGCAGCGGAAGGAGGCGGCGCATCTGCTCGCGCAACGCGGAGCGCTGCGAGGCGCTTCGGCGCCGATCTCGATCCAGCCGCTGCTGCCGGAGACTTCCGCGGTGCGAGTCGCCGCCGACGAGCCGCGAGGCGCCTCCCCGAACGCGGAGGAGGCGGCGATCGACGGGAATTCGAGGCCGCCGGTCGCTCCCGGCGGCCCGGCGCCCGCTGCCGGCCACGGCGAGATCGTGGTCGGCGGGCCTTCGGCCACGCCGGCGATTCCGCGCGTTCCCGTCGAGCCGACGCCGAGCGCTCCCGCGCCCAGGCTCTACCCGGTGAAGGAAGGGGAGACGCTCTACTCGATCTGCCAATCCCAGTACGGCGACGGCTCGCTCTGGAAGGAACTCGCCGAGTTCAACCGCAATGCGGTTCCGAACCCGTCGCGCCTGCGCAAGGGCGTGACTCTGCGGATTCCGCCGATCGAACAGCTCAAGCCGGGCGCCGTGGCACGCGGGTCATCCGAGCCCGCGGCGCCGGGCGGCACGCCGGGCAGTTCGCCGAGGACGGCACCCGGTGCGCCGACCGCGCCGCCGGCCGCAACGGCCTCGACCTATACGATCCGCGCGGGCGAAACGCTCTCCGAGATCGCGCGCCGGGAGCTCGGCTCCACGTCGCGCTGGAAGGATCTCGCCAAGTTCAACCAGGACGTGATCCGCGATCCGAACGCGCTCCAGCCCGGCACGGTCATCCGCCTGCCGTCCTGAGTCCGACCTGGAGTCGCGCGTCATGTTCGGCAAGCTTCTTGCGATCGTCGTCGTGCTCGCGGTGATGGCGCTGGCGCTGCTCGTCGAGCGGCAGCGGCGCACCGAGACGATGCTCGAGATCTCGCGCACGCATTCGCGCATTCTCGAGCAGGAGCGATCGATCGCGCGCCTCCGCGCGGAGGTGGCCAGGCGGATCCGCCCTGGCGACGTGCGGGTCGCGCTTCGAACCGTGGCCGGCGAGTGGGTGCCGTTGCCGAACCGGCTCGATCGACCGACGGCGCCGACGTCGCCGCGTCTCGCGGCCGATCGGCCCGACGCCACCGTTCCCGCATCGACGCCCGCCACGGAGTTCGGCGGATGAGCTCCGGCGATCCTTCGCGCACGCTCGTGCGCCGCGGCGCCGTGATGCTCGCGCTCGTGACGATCGTGCTGATCGCCAACGTCGCCCGCGTGGTGCAGCTCAAGATCGATCCGCATGCGGAACTCGTCGCGGCGGCGGGCACGCGCGAGAGCTCGAAGCGGGAGGTGGCGCTGCGCGGCGAAGTGATCGATCGGCGCGGGCGAGTGCTCGCCACGAGCGTGGTGGCGCACCGGCTCTTCGTCGATCCCGCGCTCATCTGGGAGAAGGGATGGGAGCGCGTTCGTCGCGGGCGCGAGGCCGACCCCGATTCGCCGGCCGACGCCGACCCCTTCCTCGACGCCGCGCGGGCGCTCGCCTTCGCGCTCGATGCCGATCCGCAGAAGCTCCTGTCGCAACTCCGCGCGAACGCCGACCGGCGCTACCTGGTGATCGCGGATCCGCTGGAAGAGTGGCAGCTCGAGTCGGTGCTCGAGCTCTCGCTCGCCGGCGTCGGCGTGGAGCCGCGCACGCAGCGCGAATACCCGATGGACTCGCTCGCCGCGCGGATCGTCGGCGCCGTGAGCAGCGACGAGCGCGGCCTCACCGGCGTCGAGCGGATCGCGAACGCCTCGCTGAAGCAGGAGGACGGCTCGATCACCTTCCTGCGAAACGTGCGTCGCGCGCCGATGTGGATCGAGCGCGACGGCTACCGGCCCGCGGTCGACGGCGGCACCGTGCGCCTCACGATCGACGCGGTGGTGCAGGAGATCGCCGAGCGCCATCTCGACGCGGCGGTGAAGAGGTTCAACGCCGCGGGCGGTCGCGTCGTGATCGTCGACGTCGAGAACGGCGACATCCTGGCCATGGCCGATTCCCTGCGGCAGCGCCCGGGTTTCCGCGAAGTGACGCCGAAGGACGATCGCGCGATCAAGGCCTCGCTCGGGCGCAACCGCTGCATGACCGACTCGTTCGAGCCCGGCTCGACCTTCAAGCCGTTCGTCTGGGCGTGGGCCACGAAGCTCGGCGTCTTCAAGCCCGAGAGCACCGTGCAGCTCCCCGCCGGCGGTCCGCACCGGACCTCCTTCGGGCGTCTCATCCGCGACGTGAAGTACTACGGCCCGAACACCTGGCGCTTCGTGCTCGTGAAGAGCCTGAACGCGGGCATGGCGATCGCGGCCGAGCGCATGAAGTTCAAGGACATGCAGGAGTGCGTCCGCGCGTTCGGCTTCGGATCGAAGCTCGGCCTCGATCCCGTGATGGAAGCTCAAGGCATCGTCACGCCGCCGAAGTCGTGGCGCGTGACCACGCAGACCTCCGTGTGCATGGGCCACGAGATCGCGGTCACGCCGGTGCAGCTCGTGCGCGCGTTCTCCGCCTTCTGCCGCGACGGCACGATGGCGCCGCTCCGCCTCACGCTTCCCGCCGACGAGGCGTCGGCGCTCGAGGCGCAGCGCCCGGTCGACGGCATGCGCGTGCTGCCCGAATCGCTCGCCGTGCTCACGCGCGAAGTGCTCGGCGACGTCATGATCGAAGGCACCGGGCGCAAGGCGCAGAGCACGCGCTTCCGCATCTTCGGAAAGACGGGCACTGCGCAGCTCGTGCGTCCCGACGGCAAGGGCTACTACGAGGATCGCTACGTGGCGAACTTCCTCGGCGGCGCGCCGCTCTCCCATCCGCGCATCGCCATCGTGGCGGTGATCGACGATCCCGACCGGCGCAAGGCCCACTTCGGCGGCGAAACGGCGGCTCCGATGGCGCGGGACATCATCGACGAGACGCTCGAGTACCTCGGCGTGATGCCGGATCAGGATCCGGTGCGGGCGGGCGCGATCCGCGGCCTCGCCGCCGCGACGGGACACTGAGCGTGGCGCTCGACGGCGCGACCGCCGGCATTCCGATCCCCGAAGAGACGCTTCCGCCGGCGCCGGTGCGCTGGGTGGGATTCGTCGTCGGGCCCGCCGCCGCGATCTCGATCTGGTGGACGATGGGCGCGGGCGTGAACGCGGGGGAGCTCGCCGCGAGCGACGCGGCGCCGGGCTCCGCCGCCGCGGCGACGCTCTCGCGCGAGGGCGTGGTCGTGCTTGCGCTCATGGCGTGGATGGCGTGCTGGTGGCTCACGCAGGCGGTCGAGCTCGCGACCACGGCGCTGCTGCCGCTCATCGTCTTTCCGCTCACGGGCGTCACGCCGAGCATCCGGCTGACGGCGGCGCCCTACGCGAACGAGGTGATCTTCCTCTTCGCCGGAGGCTGCCTGCTGGCGCAGGCGCTCGAGCGCCACGGGCTCTCGCGGCGCGTGGCGACGGCGATGCTCTCGTTCGCGGGGGCGAGGCCCACGCTCGTCGTGGGGACCTTCCTGCTCACGGCGACGCTGCTCAGCGCGTTCGTGAGCAACACCGCGACCGCGGCGATGCTCATGCCGCTGGCGCTTGCGGCGGCGAACGAAGCGCGACGAACGGCGCCGGTCCAGGCCGACCGTGCCGCGCGGGTGGGGGTCTTCGGCACCGCCGTGCTGCTCGCGGTGGCGTACGGCGCGAGCATCGGCGGGGGACTCACGCTCATCGGCAGTCCGCCGAACGCGATCGCGGCGCAGGCGCTGCGGGATGCCGGCACGAGCGTGACCTTCGCGTCGTGGCTTCGATTCAGCGCGCCGCTCACGCTCGTCTTCCTGCCGGTGGCGTGGCTGCTGCTCACGCGCGTGCTGCTGCCGGTGCATCGACTGGCGCTTGCGCGCTCGGCGTCGCGCGACGATGCGGAGTCGTCGCAGCCCTGGTCCCGCCACGCGATCTTCACCACGGTGGTGTTCGCCGTCACGGTCACGCTCTGGGTCGGGCTTCCGTGGATGCCGGCGCCGCTTCCGAGGCTGCAGGACGGCGGCGTGGCGGTGCTCGCGGGCGTGGCGCTGCTTGCGATCCCGCTCTCGCGCTCGCCGTCGGACACGGCGCTCTCCTGGCGCGACGCCGCGAGGCTTCCGTGGAGCGTGCTCATCCTCTTCGGCGGCGGCCTCTGCCTTGCCGACGCCATGGACCGCAACGGCGTGGCGCTCTGGCTGAGCCGCGCCTTCCATCACCTCGAGGGAGCTCCCGAGATCGTCGTGATCGGCGCGATCGTGGTGTCGATCCTCTTCCTCACGGAACTCGCGTCGAACACCGCGGTCGCGGCCACGGCATGTCCCGTGCTTCTCGCGCTCGGTCCGGCGCTCGACATTCCCGTCGAGAGGCTCGTGATTCCCGCGGCCTTCGCCGCGAGCTGGGCGTTCATGCTTCCCGTGGGAACGCCGCCGAATGCGCTCGTCTACGCCACCGGTCGGATTCCCGCGGCGCGGATGGCGCGCGTGGGGTTGCTCATGAACATCGCCGCCGCGGCCCTCATCACGATGGCCGCGGCGGCGCTTCTCTGACCGGACGACCTCGTCGCGTCACTTCGAACGGCGGTAGGTCAGCTCCATCATCTTCATCTCGGCGCCGGTCGGTCCGGGCGCGAACATCTCCATCGTGATCGTGTTCTCGTCCTGCTCCGTCTCCACCGAGCGCATCGTGACGTCCTTGCCCTTCATCGGATCGAAGGTGGTCATGGTGCTCGTGAGTGTCTTGCCGTCGCCGCTGCGGATCCCCGTCCCTCCGGTGATCGCGGTTCCCATCGTGTCCATCCATGCGAACTGGAACTTGTTCGTGGCGCGGTTGTAGCCGGTGACGCCCATCGCCTCGAACGGCTCGCCCATCATCGTGGACTTCACGTCCTCGACGAGGTAGCGATTGCCGAGGATCATCCGGTAGGTGGAGGTGCCGACGATCTCGGTGGGCGGCATCTCGGGCGCCATCCACATCTTGCCCGTGACCTTCCAGGTGCCTGCGCGCTTTGCGAGCCATTCGTGCTCGGGGCAGGGCTGCATGAACTCCATGGCCGCGGCCATCTCGGGCGGCATGGGGATCTCGCCCGGCTTGCCCGGCACCTGCGGCGGTGGAACGGAGTCCTTCTTCGCGGGCGGCCGCGGCGGGTCGGCGGGATTCGATCCGCCCTTTCCGGTCGAGCCCTGGTTCGGCGCGAGTCCGAGTGCGATCAGCAACGAGCCGGCGACGGCGCCGCCGACGCAGGCCGAGACGATGTTCGAGAGACGAGTCATGTCTGCTCCTTTCGCGGAGCAGCGTACCGCGGCGGGTTCGGCGCTGGTCGTGCGACGCTCCCGATCGCCGCGGTCGGCGCGGCGTCGTCGCCCGTGATCAGGCGGCCTGCGCCGTCGTGAGCGTGGCCATCGCGGGCTTCGCCGCGATCACGCGGTTCCGGCCGGCGCTCTTCGCGGCGAGCAGCGCCGAGTCGGCCTCGGCGAGCCGCTCGAAGAAGTCGTCCTCGGGCGCGCAGTACGAGACGCCGAAGCTGACCGAGAAGTGCGGCACGTGACCCGCCCCGGTCGATTCGACCACGGCGCTGCGAAGTCGATCGAGCGTGACTCGCGCGGTGTCGAGGTCGAGATCGGGCAGCAGGATCACGAACTCCTCGCCACCCCAGCGCGCCGTCACATCGCTCGGCCGCAGCGCCTCGCGCAGCACGCGGCTGAGCAGGCGGAGCGCCTTGTCGCCCGTCTCGTGACCGTGCGTGTCGTTGAGCCGCTTGAAGTGATCGATGTCGGCGTACGCGATGCTGAAGGAGCAGCCGCTGCGCTGCAGTCGCTGCACCTCCACCTCGAGGCTTCGACGGTTGAGCAGACCGGTGAGCGGATCGCGAGCCGACTGGTGCTCCGACTGCGCGAAGGCGCGAAGCACGCCGAGCCGTTCGCCCGCCTTCGCGGCGAGGATCGAGAGGCGCTCGATCTCGGCCGGCGCCAACGGATGACGATCGGGCGTCACGGCGTGCAGCACGCCCACGTGCTGCCCCATGATGCTGATCGGCACGCAGGTGCCGCTGCACGCGCCGCCGGGACGGCCGCGCAGGTTCGGACACGAGTCGAAGTCCTCGCTGCTCGAGAAGGTCATCGCGTGGCCGCGTCGCACCGCCGGACAATGGGACGGAGATCGGACCGGGCAGAGCGACGCACTGCGGTCGCCGCCGTCGCCGACGACGCCGCAAGCGCCGTCGCGCGCCGCGTGCGTCGCCGCCACCGGGGTGAGGTGCGCGCGGCTCGAGTCGGCCAGAAGCATTTCCGCCGGCAAGCCGGGCGCCAGGCGATCGATGATCTCGGTGACGAGCGCGTACGCACCGTCGTCCGCATGCGTCATGCCGAAGGCGTCGGAGACGCGCGAATGGAATTCCTGCCGCTCGCGGTCGTTGGCCTGCGCGAGCTCCTGGCGGCGCACCATGCGCGCGACGATGACCGTGAGCGTGATGCCCAGGCCGAACGCCACGACGCCGGTCGCGAGCGCCTCTCGGTTGATTCGATGCGATTGCCCGACGAGCACCGTCGCCAGGTCCTCAACCTTCGCCGCCGCGGTGGCCGCGGTTCCGGCCCGCTCGTTCAACGCCAGGTCGGCCTGCGCCGAGGTGTGCGCCGAGAGATCGCCCGCGGACTCGGTGATCGCGCGCAGTCGCACGAAGAGATTCGTGCCGAGCGCGATGCCGAGCAGGCACCAGAGGCACCCGAGCGCCACCACGCGCAGATAGAGGCGCGGAGTGGAAGTGCCGCCTCGCGGCATCGTGGAAGAGGACCCCATGCGAGCAATGTCGGTTCGGACCCGCTCTCGCTCAACGACATCGAGGGAGCGAAGCGGCCGCTGCTCCGGGTGAGTCGGGTTGTGCGGGATCGTGCGCCGGCTCGTCGATTCACGCAGGCGGCGCCGACGACGCAGTCCTCGCCGCCGTCACAGACCGATCAGCATCCGCTCCGGCCGCTCCACGTTCTCCTTCACCTGGGCCAGGAAGCTCACCGCCTCGGCGCCGTCGATGATGCGGTGGTCGTAGCTCAGCGCGAGGTACATCATGGGGCGGATCGCCACCTGACCCGCATGCGCCGGATCCTCGACGGCGCGGCGCTTGATCGCGTGCATGCCGAGGATCGCCGACTGCGGCGGGTTGAGGATCGGCGTGCTCATCAGGCTGCCGTAGATTCCGCCGTTCGTGATCGTGAAGGTGCCGCCGGTCATCTCGTCGACGGAGAGCTTGCCGTCACGCGCCCGCACGGCGAGGTCGCGGATCGTGCGCTCGATGTCGGCGAAGCTCATCGACTCCGCGTTCCGCAACACCGGCACCACGAGTCCGCGATCGGTGCCGACCGCGATCGCCACGTCGCAGAAGTCGTGGAATTCGAACTCCTCGCCGACGAGGTAGGCGTTCACGCGCGGGAATCGCGCGAGGGCATTCGTGCAGGCGCGGACGAAGAAGGCCATGAATCCGAGCCCGACGCCGTGCCGCTTCTCGAAGGCGTCCTTGTGCTCGGAGCGCAGGCGCATCACCTCCGACATGTCGCACTCGTTGAAGGTGGTGAGCATGGCGGCGCCGTGCTGCGCCTCGAGCAGGCGCTCGGCGATGCGCTGCCGGATGCGCGGCACGCGCTCGCGGCGCACTCCGCGGGAGCCGGGCGCCT
>VGXK01000028.1 GCA_016873355.1 Phycisphaerae bacterium
CGGGCGAGTTCGCGGGCCTCCACTCCCCGCCCACCCGATCGGCGAGCCGCACCACGAGGTAGCCGAGGATCGCGGCGACGAAGAGCACCACGACGACCACGACGAAGACCCGCATGCCCATCCGCCACGCGTCGCTTCGGTTTCGCGGCGCGTCGAACGGGTCCACGAAGCGCTCGGTCTTGACGGCCATGACGGGAATCCGCGCCGCACGCGACGCCGCGGAGGAAGTCGGGGACGGGCCGCATCGGCGCCGCGTCCGGATCTGCGCCGCGTCCGGATCTGCGCGCTACGGCGTGTAGGGCGTGAACTTGGCGACCGGCGCGCCGGGCGCCTTCTCCTTCAGCACGTTCTCCACCGCCGGCGGATTGCCGACGAACTGGAGATTCGCATACTGCCGCGTGTCCATCACGCAGAACGCCATCATGAGCACCACGAAGAGAATGCACGCCACGAACATGAGCATGTTGAAGGGGCGATCCCAGCGCAGGTGCATGAAGAAGAGCGCCACGAGCGTGGCCTTGATCACCGCGATTCCGATGGCGATGTGGATGTTGAACTCGCCCACGTCGACGTAACGCACCGCGACGGTGATCGCCGTGAGCACGAGCAGCGCCAGCGCCGTGGCCACGAGCGTTCCCGCGGGCACGAGGTGCCCGACGAGCGGATGACCCTCGCCGTGGGCGCCGTGTCCGTCATGACCGCCGTGTCCCGCGTGCGCGGCGTGCGTTCCCTGTGCGTGCGTGGCGTGCGACATGCGGTGCTCAGTGGATGAGATAGAAGAGCGGGAAGAGGAAGATCCAGACCAGGTCGACGATGTGCCAGTAGAGGCCGCCGACGTCGACCGGCGTGTAGTACTTCGGCCCGAAGTCCCCGCGCATGCCGCGCCAGATGAGCCACGCCAGCATGAAGCCGCCGACGACCACGTGCACGCCGTGCAGCCCCGTCATGGCGTAGTAGACCGCGAAGAAGAGGTGCGTGTTCGGAGGAAGCTTCCTGTCCTCGAGATGGAGCTTCTCCTGATGCTCCGTCTGCTCGCGGCTCACGTGCTCCTTGATGCCTTCGGCCCTGGCCATCTCATGCGTCGTGGCGAGGCCCGCCGGCGCCCTCGCCGCGGGCTTGATCGCGGGCGCGTCGACCGCGGGAAGGGCCGCGAGCACCGGAAGCGCGGGCGCCGTGGGATCGGCGACGGTCACGCCGGCCGCCGAAGGTTCCGGCGCCGCGGCGAGCGCCTTCGACTCCTCGGCCCCGGTGTGCCCTTCCGGCGGCACGTAGAAGGTCGTTCCCCACACGAGATGGGCGTGGATCTTGTGCTCGTACTCGAAGTACTTGATGACCATGAAGCCCGCGGCGCCCGCGAGCGTGAGCCAGAGGCACAGCAGCATGGCGCCCTTCTTCCCCACTTGCGCGAATCGGACCGCGAGCGCCATCGTGAGGCTCGACACGATCAGCACGGCGGTGTTGACGCCGCCCATCGTCGTGTCGAGGTAGTGGCTTGCGTAGCTGAAGACTTCCGGGAAGCGGTTGCGAAGCACCGCGTACGCCACGAAGAGACCGCCGAAGAAGAGCACTTCGGTGGCCAGGAAGAGCCACATGCCGAGCTTGGCGCTGTCGAACTGCTGCGCGTGCGACTCGAAATGATGCGCGAGCGTCGGATCGTGGGCGTGCTCGCCGTGCGCACCGTGACCGTGCGCATCGTGGGCGCCGGCGTGTCCGTGCGAGGCGGGTTCGGCGGTGATGCTGCTCACGGTCAATGCGCCCCCGCCCGCTTCGGGGCATTCGGGTTCAGCTCGGGATCGAGGCTGCGATCGACGATGTAGCCCTGCTCCTCTTCCTTCCAGACCACGCAGGAGAAGTCGTAGCAGTCGCCGACGCGCGGCTGCACGGGGAAGTTGTCGTGCGGCGGCGGACTCGGGCACTGCCACTCGAGGCTTCGTCCGCCCCACGGATTCGCCGGCGCCCGCCTGCCGAGCCAGATGCTCGAGAGCAGGCACCACGCGGTCAGGAGGAATCCGCTCGCCATGACGTAGGAGCCGATCGTCGAGATGACGTGGTAGCTCTGGTACTCCGGCTTGTAGTCGTAGTAGCGGCGCGGCATGCCGTGGCTGCCGAGCATGAACTGCGTGAAGAAGGTGATGTTGAAGCCGACGAAGATGATGATGCAGGCGAGACTGCCGAGCGTCTCGTTGTACATGCGGCCCGTCATCTTCGGCCACCAGTGGTGCAGTCCGCCGATCATGGCGATCAGCGCCGAGCCCATCATCACGTAGTGGAAGTGCGCCACCACGAAGTACGTGTCGTGCAGGTGCACGTCGGTGTTCAGCGTGGCGAGATGGATGCCGGTGAGCCCGCCGATCGTGAAGAGCACCAGGAACGACAGGGCATAGAACATCGGCGTGGTGAGGCTGATGTTGCCCTTGTAGAGCGTGGCGGTCCAGTTGAAGACCTTCACCGCGCTCGGAATGGCCACGCTGAAGCTGATCGCCGAGAAGATCGTGTTGATCAGCACCGACTGGCCCGACACGAACATGTGGTGGCCCCACACCAGGAAGCTGAAGATGGCGATCGCCACCGAGCTGTAGGCGATGAAGCGGTAGCCGAAGATGTGCCGGTGCGAGTGCACCGCGAAGAGCTCGCTGATGATGCCCATGCCCGGCAGGATCATGATGTACACGGCCGGGTGGCTGTAGAACCAGAAGAAGTGCTGGAAGAGCACGGGGTCGCCGCCGAGCGACGGCGTGAAGATGCCGATGCCGATGGTGCGCTCCACGATGAGCAGCAGCAGCGTGATCGCGAGCACCGGCGTGGCGAGCACCTGGATGAGCGCCGTCGAATAGATCGCCCAGAGGAAGAGCGGCATGCGGAACCAGGTCATGCCCGGCGGCCGCAGCTTGTGGATCGTCACCACGAAGTTCATGCCGGTGAAGATCGAGCTGAAGCCGAGGATGAACACGCCCACGACGACCGGCACCACGCCGCCCATCTCGGTGGTCGTCGAGTACGGCACGTAGAAGGTCCAGCCGGTGTCGAAGGCCCCGCGCCAGAGCGAGAAGACCGCGAAGAGGGCGCCTCCCACCCAGAGCCAGAAGCTGAAGAGATTCAGGCGCGGGAAGGCCACGTCCTTCGCGCCGAGCATGATCGGCAGCACGAAGTTGCCCATCGCCGCGGGAATGCTCGGGATGATCACGAGGAACACCATGATCGCCCCGTGCAGCGTGAACCACTGGTTGTAGGTGTTCGCGTCGGCGGTGATCGTGGCGCCGGGCGTGAGCAGTTCGGTCCGCAGCAGCAGCGCGAAGATGCCGCCGACGAGGAACGAGGTGAGCACGCCCACCAGGTACATCACGCCGATGCGCTTGTGATCGAGCGTGAGCGCCCAGCTCAGGAAGCCGCGCGAGTGCGTCAGGTAGTTGTCGCTCGACGCATGCGTGTCGAGCACCGCGTCGGGATTCGCGTTGATCGTGGTCATCACTTCTTCTCCGCCCCCGCCGCCGGCGCCGCGGTCGTGGCGGGCGCCGCCGGCGTCGACCCCTCCTTGAGCCACTTGCCGGTCTTCGGATCGAACTCGTCGAGGTGCTTCATCATGCCGATGATCGCCTCGATCGCCGTGTCGTTGAGCTGACCCTTGAAGGTCGACATGCCCGTCGGCGAGTAGGTGTCGACGACATGTCCCTGGGGATTCAGGATCGAGTCGCGGATGTACTCGTCGGCGTTCGCGAATTCCTTGCCGGGGCCGATGACGTCGCGGTAGGACTTGCCGTCGAGGAACTTGCCGCTGCCTTCGTTGACGCGGTCGATGAGGCCCTTCCACGAGGGACCCGTGAGCCGCGAGCCGTCGAGGCTGTGGCAGGTCTGGCAGCGCGGATAGAGGCGCGGGCCGGCGCGGAAATAGAGCTCCTCCGCCGGAATCTCGTCGAGCCAGCTCGCCTCCTTGGCGAGCCACGCGTCGAAGTCGGGGCGCGCGAGCACGAAGACCCTGCGGTTCATGTTCGAGTGGCCGGTGCCGCAGTACTCGGCGCAGAAGAGGTGGTGGTACCTCGACCGACCGGTGGGCTCGTCCGTCTGGAACCAGACCATGCCGTAGCGACCGGGCACGCAGTCCCGCTTGACGCGGAAGTTCGGAATGAAGAGCGCGTGCAGCACGTCCTCCGAACGGATCGTGATCTTGATCGGCTCGCCTGCCGGCAGGTAGAGGTCGTCGCTCACCACGCCGTTGGGGTACTTGAACGCCCAGGTCCACTTGCTCGCCACGGCCGTGATCTCGTAGGAGTTGCGCGGCGCGGTGGTGAGCCCCACGTAGCCCTCGACGCCCAGTCGACTCGATCCCGCGAAGCCGAGCCAGAAGATCACGATCACCAGAATGAGCGGAATCACGAGCCAGGTGAGCTCCATCGGCAGGTGATGCGTGGGCCCGTCCATGCGGAAGGTGTGGCCCTTCGGCGCCCGGTACTTCGCCGCGAAGATCACCATGAGCACGGTGATGAGCGCGAAGAAGAAGTAGCAGAGCCAGTTGATGAAGTTGAACATCTGGTCCAGGCCGTCGGCGAAGGTCGACGCCGCAGGCGGAAGCCAGAAGTCATCGCTCAGGATCGGCGTCGCGCTCGAGTTCGCGGTGGCCGAGAGCGCGGCGATGGCGAGTGCGGAAAGCGTCATGCGCGGCTCCCGGGCTCGTTCGACCTGGTCTCGGGAAGCGGCGAAAGTCGTTCGCGCCGGCGCTCGATCAGGCGCAATCCGACGAGGCCGCCCACGATCGCCGCGAGCGTCGCGAGTCCGCCGATCTGCATGAGCCGGAACGCGAACCACGAGTACGAGTTCCGATTCGGGTCGTAGACGTGGCACCAGAGGATGAAGCGATCGACGATCGTGCCGATCTCGCCTCCGGAGGCTTCGAGCAGGGCCATGCGAAGCGTGGACGACGGCTGCTCGGCGCCGTAGAGCTGCCGCGAGACCTTGCCGTCGGGCGTGAGCACGAAGAGGCACGCGGCGTGCGCGTACTCGCCGTTGTCCTGCTTGCGGAAGCCGAAGCCGACGGCATCGGCGAGCGCCGTGCTGCTCGTCGCAGGACCGGTGAGGAAGTGCCAGCCCTTCTCCGATCCCTTGCGGCCGTACTCGACGACGTAGCCCTGCTTCTTCGCGGCGGCGAGCTCGTGCCGCTCCTCCGGATTCACGCTCACGCTGATCACGTCGAACTGCTCGCCCGCGCTCCAGTCGACGCCGTGGAGCCCCGTCACGAGCTTGTTGAGCATCAGGTTGCAGAGCATCGGGCAGCGCAGGTAGCCGATCTGGAGGATCGCGGGGCGGCCGGGACGCAGGATCTGCCGCAGCGAGATCGGCGAGCCGGCTTCGTCGACGAACTCGATGTCGAGCGGCACGCTCGCTCCGAGCTTCGACGCGTCGATGTCGACGCCTTCGAGCTCGTGCGGAACGCCCTCGGCCTTCACCGGCGGCAGCGAGTAGCCGGTGGTCCGCTGCGCGTTCGCGATCGTCGCCGCGGAGGCTGCGACGACGAGCGATGCGAGGATCGAGGCGCGGCGCATCACGGCATCGCCCCCGTTCGATCCGATTCGGACGGCGCGGGCGCCGGCCCCTGCGCGCCCGCCGGCTGCGACGCGGCCGCATCGGCCGCCGCCACCCGCTTTGCGCCCGGCTTCGCCTCGTACTCCTTCGCCACGATCGACATCGCCTCCGTGATCGGAATGCGGATCAGCTGCTTCGTGGCGCCCTTGGCGTCCTCCCACGGATAGCGCATCCACGAATTGAGGATCACGCCCTGCGAGAGCTTGTTGTATTCGGCGAGGCCGATGAGCCCCTCGTCCCGCTTCAGCGACAGGTCCCGTTCGAGCGTGCGGGCGCTCGCGGCGTCGAGCGGCGCCGTCGGAATCGCGGGCGCCGCGCCGAGCGAGCGATCGACGACCTTGCGGTCGAACTCGTGATGCTCGGTGCGGAACGTGACGGCGCTGATGAAGATCACGAGCGCCACGAGGATGACGACGCCCGCGAGCGAGACGAACCAGGTGGACCCGGGTTCGGGATCGTCGAAGGGCTCGAGCTGCGGCGTGCCGCGGGATGATTGGGCGGTGTGGGACACGGTTCGTTCAGATGTTGTGGAAGTGCAGGCTTTCGTCGAGGCGCGGATCCCGCCGGCAGACGAGCGGATGCTCTCGCAGACGCATGAGCGTGAAGCCGGAGATCAGGCCGAGCACGCCCGCGAGCATGAGCCAGTTGAGCGGATCGCCGAAGTGCGCCGACTCGTCCGCATGCGCCGCCGCGAGCGCCGCGTAGTTCTCGTGCTTGCCGAGTCCGTGCGGAATGTGCGGGTGCACCAGGTAGTAGAGATCGAGCCACGCGAACGCGAGCATCCAGATCGCGCCGATCGTCAGGCCGACCTTGTAGCGCTTCGTCCAGCGGCTGATGAGGAAGAGGAACGGAATGCAGAAGTGCCCGAGCAGCAGCGCCGCGCTCACCCACTTCCACTCGCCGAGCTGCCGCGCCAGGTACCAGGTGTTCTCCTCCGGAATGTTCGCGTACCAGATGAGCATGTACTGGCTGAACGCGATGTACGCCCAGAAGACGATGCCGAAGGCGAAGATGAGCTTGCCGATGTCCTGGTAGTGCTCGGCGGTGATGACGCCCTTGAGGTAGCCCGCCGCCTGGAGCCGAAGGCAGACGAGCGCGAGCGCCGAGAAGCCCGCCGCGCAGCAGCCGGCGAAGAAGTAGACGCCGAAGATCGTGCTGAACCACGCGGGCGAGAGGCCCATGATCCAGTCGACCGAGGCGAAGGTGATCGACAGTCCGAAGAGCAGCGTCGCCGGCGCCGCCACGCGCTCCATGCGGCTCGAGCGCGCCACGCTTCCGTCCGAATCCTGCGCAACCGAGTTGCGCCAGAAGAAGAACGCGAGCGCCGCCCAGACCACGAAGTACGCCGCCGCGCGAATGAAGAAGAACTGCGGATTGAGGTAGCCCGCCTTCGCCTCCACGAGCGCCGCTTCCGCCGGGTCGGCGCTTCGAATCGCCGCCATGTCGAACCACGGCCAGACGATCGAGAGCCGCCCCTGCAGGTGCAGCACGACGAACGGAATGAATCCCGCCCAGAGCCAGAGCAGGTTCGACATGAGCGCTTCCGCCGGGCGCCGCACCGCCACGCTCCATCCGGCGTGCGTGAGGTGCTGGATGAAGACGAAGAAGAGTCCGCCGAGGGCGATCGCGAGGCCGAAGAGCCAGTTCTGCAGCCACACCTTCGCCACGTGGCCGGGATCCTCGGAGCGCCAGCCGATGGCGACCGCCACGGCCAGGCAGACGAATCCCACGAGCAGCGCGAGGCGCGCGGTCGCGGAGAGACCCGTTCCGATGATCGATCGATCGGAGAGGTCGGGGGCGTCGTAGGCGGCGGCGTGGCTCATGGCTTCCGTGGTCTCGTGGTCGCGGTCGATCTCAATCGAGTCGTGTGCGTGCGTCGGCGGGCACGTCCTCGAGCTTCGCGTTCTGGCTGCGCTGGAGCGCCTTCACGTAGAGCGCGATGGCCCAGCGATCCTCGACCGGGATCTGCGACGCGTAGCCCGCCATGTTGCGAATGCCGTTCGTGACGGTGCTGAAGATCTGGCCGATGGGCTGCACCGTGATCGTCTCGTCGTGCGTGAGGCTCTTGGCCTGCACCCAGGTGGTGCCGTTCACGGGGCCGTTCACGTTCGAGAGCAGCTCCATCGCGCGCTGGTTCACGGTGCCGTCGCCGCCGCCGGCGAAGCCGTGGCAGACGGAGCAGTAGATGTTGAAGCGCTCGCGGCCCCGCGTCATGAGCGACGCGACCGAAGCGCGCTCGACGAGCGACGGCGGCAGCGAATCGGCCCAAGCGCCCCCGACGACGCCGGCGTCGAGATGCGCATCGGCGTGGAGGTGGCCCCTGGCGACGGCGCCCACCACCGGCGTGCGCATGGCGCGCTGATCGGCGAAGAGCGGATTCTCCGACTGCGTCTTGAACTTGGCCTGGAAGGCCATGTCCTGGATGAGGCGCACGGGCTGCTTCGGATTGCGCGTCGAGCGGATCTCGGCGATCACCGCCGGCGGAACGAGCAGGAGCAGCACGACGATCAGCGTGGCGAAGACGATGGCGCGCGGCATGGCTATTCCTCCACCGCCTCGACGCGCCGCGCACCGAGCGATCGCAGCAGACCCTCGGTGCGGCTGCGAAGGAAGTTCGGGTCGCGCGCGTCGATCGAGACGAAGAAGCGGTCGTCGCTCGCGCGCAGGAAGTGACGATTGCCGAAAAGCGGATGCGAGAGCCGCGGAAGTCCGTTCAGGAAGAACATGCCGAAGGCGGCGGTGAGCGCCGAGAGCAGCACCGTGAGCTCGAAGATGACCGGGATGAACGCGGGAATGCTCCAGAACGGCTTGCCGCTGACCAGGAACGGATAGCCCGTCACCCACACGAGCGCCCAGAACGAGAGTGCCGTGCCGTTCGTGAAGACCTGGAGCACGAGCGCGAGCGTCGCGCCGGTGAGGCCGCCCATGAAGACGAGCACGGGGAGGATCGTGCGGCGGATGCCCATCGCCGCGTCGAGCCCGTGCACCGGGAACGGCGTGTGGCAGTCCCAGAGCGTGTAGCCGGCGTGCCGCACCCGCTCGGCGGCCTGCAGGATCAGCGCCGGGTTGTCGAATTCGGCGATGAGGCCCCAGAGGCGCCGCTTCGTTTCGGCGGTTCGCAGCGGGACCTGCGGCGGAGGCGTGGCGAGCGTGGTCACGACTTCGCTCCTCCCTCCGGCGAATGGGCGGCGCCGTGTGCAGTCGCGCCGCCGGAGGCGGCGCCGTGCGCCGCGTAGCCCTCCCAGTGCGGATTCGCCTGCGGCATCGTCGCCTTGATCTCGGCGATCGCCACCATCGGCAGCCAGCGGCAGAAGAGCAGGAAGAGCATGCCGAAGAGGCCGAAGCTTCCGAACATCGTTCCGATCTCCACCCAGGTCGGCTGGTACTTGTCCCATGCCGACGGAAGGAAGTCGTTCGCCAGGCTCGAGACGATGATCACGAAGCGCTCGAACCACATGCCGATGTTCACCGCGAGACAGAGGATGAACATGAGCGGAATGCTCGTTCGGACCTTCTTGAACCAGAAGAGCTGCGGCGTGATGACGTTGCAGCTCACCATGATCCAGTAGGCCCACGCGTACTGGCCGAGCGCGCGGTTCATGAACGCGAACTTCTCGTACGGCGCCCCCGAGTACCACGCGATGAAGAACTCCATCCCGTACGCGTAGCCGACCATGCAGCCCGTGACGAGGATGATCTTGTTCATGTTGTCCAGGTGACGCAGCGTGATGAGATCCTTGAGCCCGAAGAGCTGTCGGGCGGGGATCGCGAGCGTCGTCACCATGGCGAAGCCGCTGAAGATGGCGCCGGCCACGAAGTACGGCGGGAAGATCGTGGTGTGCCAGCCGGGGAGCTGGCTCACGGCGAAGTCGAAGGACACGACCGAGTGCACCGAGAGCACGAGCGGCGTGGAGAGCGCCGCGAGCAGCAGGTACGCCACCTCGTAGCGATGCCAGTGGCGATTGCTGCCGCGCCATCCGAGCGAGAAGAGCCCGTACGCGAGCTGCCGAATCGTTCCCTTCGCGCGGTCGCGGAGCGTGGCGAGATCGGGAACGAGGCCGATGTACCAGAAGATGAGCGACACCGTGAAGTAGGTGCTCACCGCGAAGACGTCCCACAGCAGCGGGCTGCGGAACTGCGGCCACATCTCCATCGAGTTCGGAATCGGGAAGAGCCAGTACGCCAGCCACACGCGGCCGACGTGGATGCCGGGGAACATGCCGGCGCAGATGACGGCGAAGATCGTCATCGCCTCGGCGAAGCGGTTGATGCCGGTGCGCCACTTCTGGCGGAAGAGGAAGAGGATGGCGCTGATGAGCGTTCCGGCGTGGCCGATGCCGACCCAGAAGACGAAGTTCGTGATGTCGAACGCCCACATGATCGGGTTGTTCAGGTTCCACACGCCCACCCCCGCGAAGAAGAGGTAGGTGATGCAGAAGCCGAGGAACCCGACGAGCGCGAGACTGATGAGGAACGCCACGGTCCACGCCAGCGGCGGTCGCGCCGCTTCGTTCACGCGCGCCACCTGGTGGGTGACCTCGCCGAAGCGGGTCATGTTGAGCACGAGCGGCGCGCGGCGGCCCGGCGTCTCCGCCGTGTTGTCGACCGCTTCCACGAAGCCCATGTCCTGGCGCGGAATGGCGCTCATGCCTTGCCTCCCGCGCCGTTCGACGGCGCCGCGGCGTGACCGTGGCCATGGCCGTGGTCATGGCCGCCCGACTTGGGAGGCACCGCGGGATTCGTCACGCGGGCCAGGTACTTGACCCGCGTCTTCGTGTTGAGCTCCTCGAGCATCTGGTAGCTGCGATCGTTCCGGTGCAGCGCCGCGACCCGGCTGTTCGGATCGTTGAGATCGCCGAAGACGATCGCGTTCGCGGGGCAGGCGTCCTGGCATGCGGTCGTGATCGTGCCGTCGGGAATCGAGTAGTCGCTCGTGCCGCCCTTCGTGCCGCCGCGCTTGGCCCACTCGTTCTTCAGGCGGATCTTGGCCGCCTGGATGCGCTGCACGCAGAAGGTGCACTTCTCCATCACGCCGCGCATGCGCACCGTGACCTCGGGGTTGAATTGCATGCGGAGCCGCTCCTGCGGTCCCGTCTCCACGAAGTACTCAGGCTCCACCGCCATCATGCCCGTCTGCTCGCGGATGGGATCGCGCCGCTGGTAGTCGAAGAAGTTGAAGCGGCGCACCTTGTAGGGGCAGTTGTTGCTGCAGTAGCGCGTGCCGATGCAGCGGTTGTAGACCATGTTGTTCAGGCCTTCCTTGTCGTGGACGGTGGCGGCCACGGGGCAGACCTGTTCGCACGGCGCATTCTCGCACTGCATGCAGGTGACCGGCGCGATCGCGAAGCCGTCGGGCGTCGCGCGATCGTCGCCTCGGAAGTAGCGGTCGATGCGGATCCAGTGCATCTCGCGCCCGCGCGAGACCTGGTCCTTGCCGACGATCGGAATGTTGTTCTCCGACTGGCACGCCACGACGCACGCGGAGCAGCCGGTGCAGGTGCCGAGGTCGATCGACATGGCCCAGCGATGCTTGGCGCCGTCGAGATTCGACTCCTCCCAGAGACTCAGCCGGTGCACCACGTGCACGACGTGCTTGGCGAAGTCGGGATGATCGCGGTACTCCGAGAGCGGCGCCTGGCGAACGAGCGTGGGAAGGCGCTCCTGGATTCCCTGGTGGGGAATCGCGGGGCTGAACGCCTCGCTCACGCCGTGATCCTGCGTGTGCGCGAGCGAATAGGTGCCGGCGCTGCGCGTGACCGCGACGTCGCCGAGCACGTGCATAGCGCCCGTCGA